>JBCCEP010000082.1:0-12124 GCA_039030215.1 Pseudomonadota bacterium | reverse complement strand
GGCGCAACCCGTCACTAATTGTCGGCACAGTGCTGTTGCTAATTCTGGCCGCGATCGCCATCGGCGGACAGTTCTTCATTGACTACAGCGATGCGCAACCCTTGTCGAACCGGCCCAGCCGCCCGCCAAGTGAACAGTATCCGCTGGGAACCGACAAGTTCGGGCGCAATCTTCTGGCAATCCTGGTCTATGGAACCTATCTGACCGGCAAAGTCGGCCTGATTGCCGGCGCTCTCGGAGTGATCATCGGCGCCATTCTTGGTTTCCTGGCAGGTTTTTACCGGGGCTGGGTAGATACGGTAATTTCCCTCGTTACTGATGTGCTTTTGACGATCCCGCCCCTGCTGGTACTGGTTGTGATCGCAACAAACATCTCCGGCAAACTCGACACCAACCAGATGGCAATCATCATTTCCTTGCTGGCCTGGCGTCAGCCGACGCGCCAAATCCGGGCGCAGGTACTGATCATGCGCGAGGCGGGCTACGTGAAGACCGCGCGGCTTGGCGGAACCTCAAAAATGGGGATTGTTTTCAAAGAGCTGATGCCGAATTTGATCCCCTATTTGATGGCTTCATTCGTTCTTACAGTCGCAACGGCGATGTTGGCTTCAGTAGGCCTGGAAGCCCTTGGGCTGGGTCCGCAGAACGAACCTACATTGGGCATGACCATCTATTGGGTAATGCTGGAAGGCGCGTTCTCCACCGGCCTCTGGTGGTGGTGGGCAACACCCCTGATTGCGCTGATCGTTCTCTTTGTCGGGCTCTACCTGGTGAGTGTCGGCCTCGACGAGCTGGCCAACCCGCGCACCCGGAGGCGTGGCATATGATTAATGGCGGGCCAAAACGGGGCCTCGCGGTCAATGATCTGCGGGTCGAGTTCTATACGGATGACGGCATTGTCAAGGCGGTGGATGGCGTGGATTTCACTGTCGATCCCGGCATCAGGATGGGCATTGTCGGAGAAAGCGGTTCGGGCAAAACAACAACAGCATTGGCGCTGATGGGCATGATCGAGCCTCCGGGCAAGGTCATCGGCGGGCAAGCAATACTGGATGACCTTGAGCTGCTTGATCTGAACGAGGAGCAATATCGCCAACATCGGCTGGCCACGGTCAGCTACATTCCCCAAGGTGCGATGAATTCGCTCAATCCGGTAGCGCGCATAGGAACCCAAATTCTCGATGGCATGACGGATCATGGCCATAATCTGCGCGGCAGCGAAGCGCGAGATCGCGTCGCTGATCTGCTGACACAGGTTGACCTGTCGCCGGATGTCGCGCGTATGTTTCCCCATGAGTTGTCCGGTGGCATGAAGCAGCGTGCTTGTATCGCAATTGCGATTGCCTTGCGGCCGACACTGCTTATTGCCGATGAGCCGACCTCTGCGCTTGATGTAATAACCCAGCGGCGGGTGATGGAGACCCTGCGCAAAGTGCAGGAAGAAATTGGTTCTTCCCTAATCCTGATTGGCCACGACATGGGCCTGATGGCGCAGTTTGTCGATGAAATGATGGTCATGAATAATGGCCGTGTTGTCGAGCAGGGCAAGGTCAGGGATATCTTCGCCCATCCCTCGCACAGCTACACCAAACTGCTGATCGACAGCGTACCCTCGCTCAAACGCAGTGAGCGGGCGAAGACCGAGCTCAATGGAACTCACGCTAAAGCAGCGTCGGAATTTCCACTTCTTGAATTTGATGCGGTCGGCAAAACCTATAGCAAAGGCAGAACACGAGTAGAGGCACTGAAGCCGCTGACGCTGAGGCTGGATGGTGACATTCCGCGGGTGATTGCGATTGTCGGCCAGTCCGGTTCCGGCAAGACGACAATGGGTTCACTCGCACTTGGATTTGAAACAGCTTCGCAGGGAATGGTTCATTTCGACGGCATTGATATCGGCAAAATGACGAATGGTGCCTCATCCAAGTTCAGGCGCGAAGTCCAGGCAGTCTTTCAAGACCCCTATGCATCCTACAATCCATTCTACAAGGTCGATCATGTCCTGACAGTGCCCTTGTCAAAGTTCAAGATCGCCAAGAACCGCAGTGAAGCACTCGGACACATGATCGAGGCCTGTGAGAGTGTCGGGCTGGATCCTGCTCAAACCATCCATCGCTATGCACACCAGATGTCGGGTGGCCAGCGTCAGCGGCTAATGGTCGGACGCGCAATCATGCTGAAGCCCCGACTGCTTGTTGCCGATGAGCCGGTTTCCATGGTTGATGCTTCACTTCGATCCACGATTCTGAACAATCTCGCAGCCATGAAGGCGGAGCTGGGCACTTCTGTACTTTACATAACGCATGACCTTGCGACAGCCTATGAAATAGCAGACTTCGTTCTGGTCTTGCACAAGGGTCAGGTCGTTGAGGCAGGCCGCCCCGAGACGGTTATTGACGACCCCCAACATCCCTATACCCGCCTTTTGGTCGATTCCATTCCATGGCCTGACCCTAACCGAAACTGGGGTACAGGCGGATCGATCGACGAAGAGCTCAAGGAAGTCGCTGCAGCCGATCTTTCGGCGCCCACGATTATCCGCGAACAAGTCGCCGGATTCCATTTGGGTTAGCGAACAGAGGCCAAGCATGAAACACATAGCGACCCGAAAATTAGGAAAGTCCGGTATTGAAGTGACCCGGCTTGGCTATGGCGGGACCGCATTGATGGGAAAATATGCGCCGAAAAGGGATGCAGATGCCTGTCGGGTGATTGAAGCAGCGTTTGAACAGGGTATCCGCTATTTCGATACCAGCCCTTTTTACGGTTCAGGGCTCAGTGAATTGCGTTTGGGTTCAGGCCTGCGACATCTACCCAGGAATGATATTGTTCTGAGCACGAAAGTCGGCCGTTTACTCGTACCCGATGCCCAATCTGCCGATGAAGGTGTCCTTCCGTTCAAGCTGGTCTTTGACTACAGCAAAAAGGGAGCCGTCCGCTCGCTGGAGCACAGCCTGCTTCGTCTCGGAACAGAGCGCATCGACTTGCTGATTATTCATGATGTCAGCCATCGATGGCACGGTGACAACTTTGAAAACATTCTCGACCAAGCCATTTCCGAGACCTTGCCGACTTTGGCCAAGTTACGGAACAATGGTGTAATCGGTGCGATAGGTCTCGGTACCAACGATCTGGATGCGGCTGTGCCGATGGCGGCCACCGGAATGATGGACTGCATCATGATTGCGCGCGAGTACAATCTGCTCAATCATACCGCGCTTTTGCAACGTCTGGCTCCCGTCTGCACCAAGAACGAAGTTTCATTGCTTTGCGCCGCGCCTTTCGCTTCGGGCATCCTCGCCACCGGGCCGATCAATGGCGCTACCTACATGTACTCGCCGCCAGACGAGGACATTCGTCGAAAGCTGGAACGAATCAACGCCGTATGTACCGAATTTGATGTCCCCTTGCGCGCCGCGGCTTTGCAGTTTGCGGACAATAATCCCATCGTATCTTCTGTCGTTGCAGGATTACGAAGCGAACGGGAAATCGAGGATGCCGTAGATGCGTTCAACTATCCAATTCCATCGGCATTCTGGGCGCGTCTGAAAGAAGAAGAGCTGATCGACCAAAATGCGCCGACAGATTCCGAAATTTCAGATCCTGGTTTGATCCCGGCTGGGAGAAGAAGCGCATGACGTCCGCTAATCTGATCGCCGATATCAGTCTCTATGACGTCAAGGTCAACTCGCAGACCACCTGGCGGCATGTTCAGCTGACTACCAATGGGGGATTGACCGGGCTTGGCGAGGCAACTTTGCACGACATCGGACCGGAGTTTGCCGAACGGCTATTGGAAACAGGACAAACGCTCAAACAAAAGTATCCGGATATCAGCATACTCGACCCGCTCCGTCTCCAGGAGGGCGGGCTGGCGTGTCGTACCATCCTGTCGGCATACGACCAGGCGATCTGCGATCTCCAGGCACAGATCGCCGGTCAACCTCTTCATGCATTCCTGGGTGCGAAGCCTCTGGATGCTTCCTTGTCTCTTTACGCGAATATCAATCGGGCCACCGGAAGCCGCAATCCGGAGAACTTCGCTGACAATGCAAAAAGTGCGGCCGACAATGGTTTCCAGGCGATCAAGATTGCACCGTTTGACGGCCTGGATCCGACTATTTGCGATACTGAAGAAGGCCGCGATTTGATTGACGCAGGAATTGCCCGAATAAAGGCAACCAGAAATGCGGTACCGGATAAAGAGTTGATGGTCGACTGCCACTGGAGGCTCACGCCCAAAGCGGCATTTGCGCTCCTGCCTGAATTGCAGGATGCCGGGGTGACCTGGTTCGAGTGTCCGCTACCAGAGAATGCCGAAGCGATTCCGGAATTACGGCAGTTGCGGCACGATGCAAACCAGCGCGGGATACGCCTTTGCGGGCTGGAAACTGCTGGAACCTGGACCGATATCGCGCCTTTCGTTGAAGGAGAAACCTACGATCTGATCATGCCCGATGTAAAACATGCATGCGGGCTCCAGAACATTCTGGATATCGGTAGCAGGGCCGAGAATATGGGTGTCGGCATTTCGCTTCACAACCCAACAGGACCTGTCGCGCATCTGTTCAGTGCGCATGTCATGGCTGCGCTGGGCAGCTGTGAGCGGATGGAGATCCAATGGAATGAAAGCCCTATCTTTTTCGATTTAATTCACCCGGCACCGGTTATTACTACCGGTACCTGCCGACCCACGGATACACCTGGCTTAGGCGCAGTCATGCTTAACGGGGCAGAATATCGGAGGCATCACATTGACAGCTGATGCCTTCGTACAAGGATTACTCCTGGCCTTGCAGTGGCCAAGCTTCGGCTACCTGCTGCTTGGTGTCGTGATCGGGATTTGGCTGGGCGCAGTACCCGGGCTTGGCGGCATAATCGGTATCGTGCTGATCCTGCCATTCACCTATGGTATGGATACGCTTTCAGCCTTTGCGATCCTGCTGGGCATATTCGCGGTCACTTCCACCTCGGACACCATTGCCTCGGTCATGCTGGGCATTCCCGGGACCGCTTCCAGTCAGGCGACTGTGCTCGATGGACATCCGCTGGCTCAAAGGGGCGAGGCCGCGCGGGCATTCGGTGCAGCATTTACGGTTTCCGCATTTGGCGGAATTTTCGGCGCAGTGATCCTTGCCGTGTCCTTGCCAATCGCATTGCCGATCATCCTCCGGTTCAACAATCCTGAATTGTTCGCGCTGGCCATTCTCGGATTGGCAATGGTCGGCTCGCTCAGCGGAAGATCTGTGGCCAAGGGTCTGGCTGCTGCAAGTTTCGGTTTGCTGCTTTCGACGATTGGCTATGCACAGGATGCCGCGATCCCGCGCTATTGGATGGATCAGACCTATCTCCTCGACAAACTGCCTTTGATCCCGGTGGTTCTTGGCCTGTTTGCGATGCCCGAACTGATCGATCTTTCTGCAAGGGATCGGGCGATTGCGCGGATTCAGACCGACCGGACTAATTGGAGCCAGCTCGGCCAGGGCATCGGTGATGCATTTCGCAATTGGTGGCTTGCGCTTCGCTGTTCGGCGATTGGCGTCTATATCGGGATGATCCCCGGAATCGGCGGCGCCGTGGTCGACTGGATTGCCTACGGGCATGCGCTCCAATCGACCCGCAATCCCGAGACCTATGGCACAGGCGACATTCGCGGCGTAATCGCACCGGAGGCGGCGAACAATGCTGTGCGGGGCGGGTCGCTCATTCCGACGGTTGCCTTTGGTGTACCGGGTTCTGCAATGAATGCATTGTTGCTGGGTGCGCTGCTGATCCAGGGACTGCAACCCGGCAAACCGATGTTGACCACTGAATTACCAATCACCTTTGCGATGATCTGGGACATTGCGATTGCAAATATCATTGCCGCGGTATTGCTGATGCTTCTTGCAAACCAGATCGCCAAGCTCTCGTTCATCTCCGGCCATCTGATTGTCCCGGGTGTCTTGCTGTTTGTTTTCATGGGCGCGTGGCTGTCGCTTTCCGAGATTGGCGATTGGATCACGCTGATGATCTTCGGTGCTTTGGGTTATCTGATGAAACTCGGCGGCTGGCCCCGCCCGCCGGTTGTCCTGGCCTTCATTCTTGGTTCGCTCATGGAGAATTCTTTTCTTCTGAGCTGGAAAATCCATCAGGGACTTGGCTGGGTGGACCGCCCGATTGTTCTTGTAATTTTCGCGCTGGTAGCGGCAACGCTTGTATTTTCGATCCGCCGAAACCGGAAACGCGACCGAGCACAACAAGAAGGTGACGCTCCTGCAGAGGTCGGAGAAGAAACGGCAATCCCCTTCGCCTCGCTGACGATCGGCCTGATATTCCTTTTGGTGTTTGCTGCTGCAATGATCCCGCTGCCGCAATGGCCGACACTTGTGCTGGCATTCCCGTTATTGGCAATTTTACCTGGGCTGGCATTGTCGGGTTCTGTTCTTGGAAGGGAACTAATTGCCTTTCCTCACATCCGGTCCATGTGGCGAGATTTTTTTGTAATGCCGGAAGTCCGCCGTGGAGCGGCATTGCTTGCGCTGTGTGTTGCAATGATCGGAGTTGCAATTTTCGTAGGCCAGAAGATTGCGCTGGTGATGATGGTCGCAATCTATCTGGCTCGCTGGGGCGGATATGGCTGGCGCATCGTCTTACCTTACTCGATCGCGACGGCAGCAATCCTGATCGGCTTTTACGATCGGGTGGTTCACATCTTCTGGCTGAAGCCGGTCTTTTACCAGCAAATCCACGACATGATCCCGCAATGGATACCGGAGTGGCTGATTCTTTAAAATATTCAACCAGGAAACATAAACCATCAGGAAAGGGAGAAAAAACATGCTCACAAGAAGATTATTCGGGCTGCTAGCCATCGCCGCGATGGCGTTGCCATCGACAGCTTTGGCGGAAGATTACTTCGCCGGAAAGACAATCACCTGGGTATTGCCCTGGCCTGCCGGATCCGGCGGTGACCTGCATGGGCGGCTGACTGCACGCTACATGGAAAAGCACATTCCAGGAAATCCCACCATCATCATTAACAACAAGCCGGGCGGTAGCGGCATCATCGCAATCAATACCGTTTACGAACAAGGTCCGACGGACGGAACCCAGTATTTCTACGGCAACTGGAGCCCCTCTGCCGTTATCGACAACGCCCCTGGTGTTCGTTACGAGCCAGAGAAAATGGGTGTTGTTGGCACGGCTGGTGCGGATCTGGCCTTCATGGTTCGCAACGATCAGGTGGCTGACATTATGGCGCTCAAGGACGCTGACTTCATTGTTGGCGGGCGTGGAGCAACAAACGCAATCGAAGTGCTTGGAAATCTGGCGCTGAAAACCATGGGTGCCGACTTCCGTTACGTAGGTGGATTTGGCGGCTTCTCGAAAATTCAGGCTGCGATCAAGGCCAACGAGGTCCATGCCGGACATGCCGGACTTCCCGGTTATGTCAAATTTTTTGGTCCCGACAGCGATGTGGCCTATCCGCTCTATTACCATCAGCAGTTCGATATCGATGGCAATCCAATGCCCAAGCCCGAAAAAGCGTATCCGGCGGAAGTTCCAACGCTCTACGAGGCCCATAAGGCACTGCATGGTGCGGAACCTTCAGGCAAGTATTGGGATGCCTACAGATGGTGGCATTCAAGCCTGATGTCGGCAGCCACGGCTATTCTTTCACCTCCCGACGTCAACGAGGAAGCGCTTACAATCATGCAACAGGCCTTCCAGGACGTTACCAAGGATGAGGAATATCTGGCCGAGTATGAGAGTTCGATCGGCGTTCCTCCGCCATTCAACTCAACCGAACAGTCAATCCAGATCTTGCAGACCTTCCGTGACATGCCTCCCGAAGTGGAAGAGGTCGTGAAGGAAGTCTCCGCACTTTAAACCAAAAGATGGGGAAGCTGAAAAACCGGCTTCCCCCAACCGGAAGGAAGACTATGCAGGCCCAAAACCTTGTCATCGTAATGGCTGACGAGCATGCTGGTCGTTACATGAGCTGTGCCGGGCATCCGGTGGTTCAAACACCCAATATGGACCGCCTTGCAGAGCGTGGTACCCGTTTCAGCAATGCCTATTCCAACAGTCCGATTTGCATGCCAGCCCGTGCTGCCTTTGCCACTGGACGCTATCCGCATGAAACTGGGTATTACTGCAATGCAACGCCCTATGACGGGCGCGTACCCGGCTGGCCAAATCGTGTTACCGATGCGGGCTTGAATGTAACGTCGATCGGGAAGCTGCATTATCGCGATGACCAAGTCGAAACCGGCTTCAGCGAAGCAATCGTACCGATGTACGCAAGGGGTGGAACAGGAGATTTGTTTGGCCTGATCCGTAAACCACCGCTTCCGGTCCGCTATGGAGTCCGGCAAGTGGCAGAAGAAGTAGGCCGCGGTGAATCTGACTATACGCGATATGACCGGTCCATCCTTGAGAACACACTGCGATGGCTTCGCGAAACTGCGCCGACCATACCGGAGCCGTGGGTACTGTATGTAAGCTTCGTCTGTCCGCATTTTCCCTTGATTGCACCGGATGAATTTTATGATCTTTACGATCCGGACAGTCTGGACCTGCCAAAGGCCTGCAGACCGGAGGATTGGCCGGATCATCCGTGGATCAAGGCTTTCCGCTCATCCTATATTACCGACAGCTATTTCGACGATGATCTCAGGCGCCAAGCTACGGCAGCCTACTTCGGCCTCTGCTCGTTTGTTGATTCCCTGCTCGGACAGGTGGTCGATGCCGTCGACGCTGCCCCATTTGCCGATCGGACACGCCTCGCCTACACCTCAGACCATGGCGACAATCTCGGTGTTCGCGGCCTATGGCAGAAGAGCAATTTTTATCAGGAATCGGCCCATATACCGCTGATCCTTGCGGGAGACGGAATTCCAACAGATGCTGTATGCGACACACCGGTCTCTCTCGTGGATTTCTACCCGACTGTGCTCGAGGTTACCGGCCTTTCAGACGGATCTTCAGACGTCAATCCGGATGCCCGCAGCCTGATGCAAGTCGCGTCAGAACCTTATGATCCGGAGCGCGCGGTGTTTGGCGAATATCATGGTGCCGGCGCCGTCAATGGCGTCTTCATGCTCCGGCTAGGACCCTGGAAATATATCCACTATGCGAACATGCCGCCGCAACTCTTCAATCTCGAAGAAGACCCCGAGGAACTTGATGATCTCGCCGAAAGCCCGGACCATTCGGGCGTGCTTATTGAATTTGAAAACGCGCTAATGGCTTTGCTTGATCCGGTCGCAGTTGATGCACAAATCAAGGTAATTCAACATGAAATCCTGGAGAGGCATGGCGGTGTCGAAGCGATACTTGATCGGGGGTCAATGGGTGCTTCGCCGACACCAGATTCGAAAGTCCAGAATCTGAGGACAGGATGAGCAAGGCTGGTTCCATTGTGAGTGTGCCAACGGTTGATGGCCCGATGGAAGTCTTTTTCGTCAGTGGCAATGACAACGGATCCGTGCCATGTGCATTGCTCTATATGGACCTGTTCGGCCTGCGTGAAGAAATCTTCGATCTTGCGCGGGCATATGCCAATGACGGATATTCTGCGGCTGTCCCTGACCTCTTTCACAGGCTGCCGGTGTCGCGGTTCCACCCAGCCAATGGTCGCGGGGAAAAGCCGAGCGAGGCGGCCATTCGCGCCAATTCCGAAACGACCCTGCAGATGTCGATGTCCGACTCTGAGGCACTTGTGACTTGGCTTGACACGGGTAGCGCAGGCCCCCGGCCCAGTTTTTATCATGCCATCGGTTACTGCATGGGTGGTCGGCACGCGCTCGCTGCAGCTGCAACCATACCAGAACGCATCCGGTCCGGAATGTCAGTCCATGGCGGAAGGCTGGTAACGCAAGGAAATGACTCGCCACACAAGTTGATTGCCAATCTGAAGGTTCCATTCAGATTTGTTTGCGCAAGCGAAGATCCGACATGCCCAGCCGATCATTGTGAAATTCTGAAGCAAGCGTCAGAGGATGCCACAGCGAGTGTCACCGTCGAGGTTCTCGATTCTTATCATGGCTGGAGTTTTACGGAGCGTTGGGCACACGACCCCAAGGCTGCCGCATATGTTCATGGCCTTGCCTGCGCCTTTATGGAAGGAACCGCGAATTGAACCCAGAATCTGAAGTAACCGGCAAAACTGAAGCTCGCCCTTCCACTTTCGGCATGGTCGGACTTGGCGCGATGGGCGGTGGAATGGCACAATCGCTTGTGGCTGCAGGACAGCAGGTTTCAGGTGTAGATCCGGACGCCTTGGCATGCGAGCGGGCTGCAGCTGCCGGCGTTCAAATCCACAGCGAGTTGTCCACCTTGCTGGCCGAGTCCGGTTTCGTTGTCATTTGTCTGGCGTCGCCTGCGGCACTCGGGGAAGTCTATGACATGATCGCCAACATGCCGGCAGAAAGGCCGGCCATGGTAATCGAAACTTCAACGATTGCACCTGACAGGGCGCAGGCGTTTGCAGATATCTCCCGGGCGTCGGGTCGACGACATCTCGAAGCGTGCCTGATCGGACTTGCCCGAGATGCGGAAGCTGGCCAGTTGTATCATTTTGTTGGTGGGAAGACGGAAGACCTGGAGGAGGCATGGGACTTTCTCGACGCTACCGGGCGTGGTCATGCCCATTTAGGAGATATTGGAGCGGGAGCTGCAGCCAAAGTGCTGAACAATGCAATCGGAAATGCCACGATGCTGGCCTTTACCGAAGCCGTCGTAGCAGGCGAAACCATCGGTCTTGATCCGGTAGAATTCATCCGGGCAGTTTCGGAAGCTGCCGGTGCCGGAAAGTCGGTGGTGTTTGATCGGCACGCGCATTGGATAACGAGTGAATCCAACCAGCCTCCCAATCCCATCAACCGAAAAGACATGCTCGAATGGGGGCGGATGGTTGGTGAGGAAAGTAGCAATTTTCCAATATTGGCAGAGTCACTACGTCGTTTCAGGGATTTCCCGAAGATGCCGGGTTTTGTCCAGTCTTATGCCGGGATGCTCAGGTTAAAAAAAACATGATTAGAACCAAATGTCCTGAAACCACACATGCCCAATGTCGGTGCAAAGACAATCAACGAGGATGTGCCGGCTATTCCGGTTCGGAATGATGTCAGGATAGCAAAATCCTTGTTCAAGGCGATTTCCACGTGCTGCAATTGGCAGAAATATATTACGAATAAAGGGAAGAAACCCATGCCATTTGTGAACATCCGTATAGTCAAGGAAGTAATAGAAGACGATCCGGTCGGCAAAAAAGCCAAAATCAATCAAGCCGTGGTCGAAGGCATCAACAAGTCTACCGGCATCCCGGAGGAAAGCATCTGGGTCGTGTTCGAAGAAGTGCCTGAGACCGAGTGGTTTTCCGGCATGACGCGCGTCAAAGAGTTGCGGGCGCAGACATGAGTGTCGAAGTTCGAGACGAGCGCTTCAGAAATGTCATTGGAGATTCCATCGCGATGGAAACTCTGGCTTCCGATTTTCTGTTTACCGAGGGGCCAATCTGGCATCCGGGGGGAAAGCACCTCACATTTTCAGACATGCCCGGCGACCATATGCGACGCTGGTATCCCGACGGGAGGATCGAGACGTTCCGCAAGCCCTGCAACAAGGCGAATGGCAATGCCTATGACCGCGATGGTCTTATCGTCACCTGCGAACACTCGACCAGCCGCGTGACGCGGACACTAGCCGATGGTTCAATCGAGATACTCGCAACCCACTATGACGGTAAGGAACTAAACAGCCCAAACGACATCATCGTTCACAGCAGTGGCAGGATATTCTTTACGGACCCTACCTATGGCCGAATGGAATATTACGGGGTCCCAAGGGAAACCGAACTTGACTATCAGGGTGCCTATTCCATGAATGGGGACGGATCCGATCTACAGACAATTGCCACGGATTTCGAGCAGCCAAACGGCCTATGCTTTTCGATCGACGAGACGAAGCTTTATGTCAATGACACCGTAAAGAAGCATATCCGCCGGTTTGATGTCGACAATGCGGGTAATGTTGTCGGCGGCGGCGAGATATGGGCCTCGCCAACCGGTGAGGGAGCTGGTCATCCCGACGGGATGAAATCCGACATACAGGACAATGTCTATTGTACCGGGCCTGG
>JBCCEP010000081.1:0-12157 GCA_039030215.1 Pseudomonadota bacterium | reverse complement strand
GAGACAGAAGAGCAACAATCTTCGCAAGAGGCTGAAACCGGATCTGAAAACGGGGCAACACAGTGAACAGGGCAAATCCCTTGCGGGATTGGGGCTGATGAGTTTGCAATCCATGACAGGTTTCGCCCGGGTGCAAGGCCTGGCCGAATGCGGTTTGGCGAGCGGTAAATGGACTTGGGAGTTCCGATCTGTAAACGCAAAGGGGCTGGATGTTCGTCTTCGACTACCCTCCGGTTTCGACGCAATAGAAAGCCAATGCCGAAAGGCGATTACCGAAGCGCTGACGCGTGGAAACATCCAGGCATCCCTTCAATTCGAAAGGCAAAATGGCGGTACGGTTCCCTCAATCAATCAGGGAGCCATCGAAGCCGTTCTGGATAGTGCCGAACAATTACGGGAGCGCATTGGTGGTGCGCCTTTGTCCCTGGATGCAATCATTGCAATAAAGGGCGTACTTGAATTTGCCGAGGAAGAAGCTTCAGAAGACGAAATCGAGGCGCGCAATGTCCTGGTTCTCGACGGCCTGAGCGTTACGCTTGACGATCTTTCAAGTGCGCGAAAATCAGAAGGTGTTGCAATATCCGGCGTTCTTGGGGAGCAGCTCACCAAGATCGGCGATTTGGTGGAAGTAGTAGAGAACGATCCATCTAGAACACCATCGGCAATCCGCGAGAGACTGGAAGCACAGCTGGCACCGCTCATTCATGACGCTTCACAGATCGACCCGCAAAGACTTCATCAGGAAGCGGCCATGCTGGCCACCAAGGCCGATCTTCGTGAAGAAATCGACCGACTCAAGGCCCATGTAGAGGCTGGCCGGATGCTGATAACCACAGGCGGCCCGGTCGGTCGCAAACTGGATTTTCTTGCGCAGGAATTTAATCGCGAATGCAATACCATCTGTTCCAAGTCGAACGCCAGAACTGTGACCGCTGTAGGGCTTGAAATGAAAGTGCTTATCGATCAGTTTCGCGAGCAAATTCAAAACTTGGAATAGGCACGAATATGTCCGACAAATATGATGGCGGTGTCGATGGAGCAATATCCAGAAGGGGCATCATGCTGGTGCTTTCATCGCCGTCCGGTGCCGGCAAATCTACCATCGCCCGGCATATGCTCGAAGGATTTGACTCGCTTGAATTATCTGTTTCAGTGACCACGCGGGCAAAACGAGGTAGCGAAATCGATGGTCGGCATTATTCCTTTATCAGCGAACGCGAATTCGAGCGTTTACGCGATTCAGACGCACTGCTGGAGTGGGCAAAGGTTCATGGAAATTATTATGGCTCGCCACGGGATCCTGTAGAGAAGGCACTCGGCGAGGGCAGGGACATGCTGTTTGACATCGATTGGCAGGGCGGCTTGCAGCTTATCGAAAAAGCTCGCGCCGATGTCGTGAGCGTATTCATCCTGCCACCCTCCATGACGGAGTTGCAGGATCGTTTGAAGCGTCGCGCCGAGGATTCTGCCGAGGCTATCCAGCAGCGGCTGGCCAATGCAGCCGAGGAAATTCCGCATTGGCGTGAATATGACTACATCGTTGTCAACAATGATCTGGACAAGGCGTTTCACAAGATTGAATCGATCATGATCGCTGAAACCCTGCGGCGCGACCGCCGCATGCAAGGCCTGGTCGAGTTCGAGAAGAACTTGCTCTAGATCAGTCTTGCCAACTGCAGGAATTGTGAAACGCTCAACACCTCTGCCCGCAAGGTCGGATCGATGCCGGCCTGTTCCAGCAGGTCAGCACCGCCCAGTGATTTCAGGCTGGCACGCAACATCTTCCGGCGCTGTCCGAACGCGGCAGCCGTCACCCGCTCCAACTTGCCTAACTCACCTTCTTCGATGTCATGTCGTGGCCTGAGCATGACCACGGAAGAATTTACTTTCGGAACCGGCGTAAAGGCTCGTGCTGGGACATCCAGCACGATTTCGGTTTCGCAACGCCAGCCAGCCAGCACACTTAAACGGCCATAGTGCTTGTCGCCCGGCACTGCGCAAATGCGCCGTGCCACTTCTGTTTGAAACATCAATGTCAGCGATGTGTAAAAAGGCGGCCAAGACTCTGCCGAGAGCCAGCGGGTCAATAATAATGTCCCGATATTATACGGCAGGTTCGAGATGATCTTTGCGCCCTTCTTCATAAGGGATGCATGGTCGATTTTCAGCGCATCCCCAGCAATGATTTGCAGCCTACCAGGATAATGCTGCGCGATTTCCTCCAGCGCATTCAGGCATCGTTCGTCGCGTTCTACTGCAACGACTTTCCGCGCACCTTCCGCAAGCAGGGCACGGGTAAGGCCACCCGGACCGGGACCGATTTCAAGCACATCACAACCCTCGAGCGGCCCGGCCAACCGCGCTACTTTTCGCGTCAGATTGAGATCGAGCAAAAAGTTCTGACCGAGCGATTTTCGTGCGTTCAGTTGGTACTTTTCGATTACATCGCGTAGCGGGCCGAGGCCATCATCAGTCGGGTCAGGCCACTTTTGCATTACGGCGCTCTTTCGTTCATGGCCTGTGCCATTCGAAGCGCGCAGATGAAGCTGGTTGGATCGGCATCACCTGAACCGGCAATATCGAATGCTGTGCCATGGTCTGGAGAGGTTCGGATAAAGGGTAGCCCCAGGGTGACATTAACGCCCTGGTCAAAAGCCAATGTCTTTGCAGGAATCAGCGCCTGATCGTGATACATGCAAAGCGCGACATCATAGTTTTTTCGCGCCTTCGGGTGGAACATGGTATCGGCGGGCCAGGGCCCGGTTGCGTTTATTCCGCTCGAAAACAGTTCCGCAATGGCGGGCCTGATGATGGTATCTTCTTCAGTGCCAAGCGCCCCGCCTTCGCCCGCATGCGGATTGAGACCGGACACATGGATACGGGGCTTTTCTATTCCGAACCACTTTTTCAGATCGCGTGAGGCAATACGCCCGGCCTTTACAATTGCCTCAGTGGTCAATTGATCCACGACCTGCCCGACAGGGATATGGATGGTAACCGGTATCGTTCGCAATTCTTCGCTTGCAATCATCATGATCGGCGTAATTTCTTCTCCCGAGGAACTACCTGCTAGTGCCGCGAGAAATTCTGTATGTCCAGGATAGGTAAATCCTTCATCATACAGGGCCTGTTTGGAGATTGGAGCTGTAACCAGGCCGGACGCCCGTTCGGTTGCCACAAGGTCCACCGCTGTCTCTATTGCTTCAATCACCAGTGGAGCATCCTTGCGCGAAGGTTTGCCCGGAACACCTTCCATCTTGCCGCTTGTGGAGATTACAGGCAATGCGGTCGACATCGGCGACCGGTCATCATTTGCCTCAAATGCTGCTGCGGCAACCGGAAGGTTCAGTAGCATGGCACGGCGTGCCAGCATGCCGACATCGCCAACAACCAGGAAATCGGGAAGTTTTAGTTTCTTGCGCTGTACCCATGCCGCCAGAATTATATCGGGACCTATGCCGGCGGGTTCGCCGATCGTCACGGCAAGAGGTAGAATTTTCTTGGCCATTACGGTCAACGGTATACGATTGTAGCCTGCTTCTTCAGTTTTTGCAGGTAATCATCTCCGGCCTTGGAACCCTGTTGATCCAGCGTTTCGAATGTCTGAACACGATTTATCAATTCTGCTGCACGATCATCTGATGTCAGTTTGGAATTGCACACGGCCAAAACTTCCACGCCCTTGTCTGTGACCTTGGGATTGGTGGTCTGCCCGATCTGTGTCGACGTTATGTCTTCCTTCCACTCCGGCGGAAGTTCCGGTTCCATCATCCGGCCAAGATTTTTGACTGCGACATCCTTCAGCGTTTTTGCCATTTCAATACTGTCGCCACATCCGGTGAAGCGCTGTTTGAAATTGAGTGCTTCCGATCTGCGTGCCTTGGTGAGCTTCGATTTCTTGTCCTGTGGAATCACAAAAATGATTTGCTGAAGCTGGTATTCGGTAGTTTCGGGTTTTTCTTCCCCGGCCTTGCGCAGTTCAAATATTGCCTTGTTGGCACCGGCACCTGCGTTTTCCGATCGAAGTTTGGCACCGATCACACGGCTCCAGCTGATCTGGGAGCGAATATATTCCTTGAAGTGCTGTGCCCCGACTCCCATCCTGTTCAGGTCTGAGGAGACCTTCGCCGGATTTGTCTTGTTGCGTTGGGCAAAATTTGCGAAGGCCCGGTCAACCTCGGGATTCGTTGCAAGTGCGCTTATCCGCTTTGCTTCCTCTACCTTGATCGATTGCTCGATCAATTCGTTCATTGCAGCATCCTTGCTGCCACTTACCCTGCGCAATTGCATGAATTTTATGCGGCGCTGAATATCGAAATTGGTTATTGGCTGGCCGTTAACAAGCGCCCGGATATAGGTGCCCTTTTGGGTAACCGTGGAGGCCTTGTGAAATACCTTTGCCGTTTCGGTCTGAGTTTCTGCATTGGCTTCCGCATCTGGTTTGGCTTCTGTTTCGGTTTTCGCAGCAGTCTCTGCAGGTTTTTCCGCGGAATTATCTTCCTTTGCCTGCTCGGTGGCAGCGCCGTCGAGCGGAATTTCCTGATTCTGCTCTTCATCGGACTCGAAGCCACTTGTGTTGAGCGCTTGCGTGGACGTGTTGCAACCCGCAATGGCCAACACTAATGCTGGCGCTAATGCCAAAAATCCAGGCCGTAAGTTTTTCCGAATTCGGTACATCTCGTTACGTCGCCCAACCACCATTTGTGCTGCCTGCCGAATTTGCCAACATGCAGATCAAGACTGTCCTTCTGAAGGGACGTTGCGGCAAAACTGTGGTCACCCGCATCAGATTGCGTTCTATGGTGTCCGCCAAATATCGTGTGTTATCACTGTGGGTCATCGTCAGTCAGCGAATATTCGTAGTCATAGTCTCCGATCGTTCTCAAACCGATACGGAAGAACAGCGATGTGTCGGAAGACTCTCCGGTATAGCGATCTTCCGATTCATGATAGGCGATGGAGAAAGAAAAACAGCTATCGTCATAGGCAAGGCCAATCTTGCGGGAATAAAGGTTACCCTGCTCGATATCGAAGGATGCTGCACCAAACGCGCGCCAGTATTCGCCCAATTTCACGCTTGCAGATGCATTTGCTTCATGGCGGTCGGCAGTAATGCCTGACACATTATACGCTGCATATTTGGGCTGGTTTGCGATATATACATAGTTCCCGCTCAGTGAGACTTGGCTGCCTGCGTAACGCGCTGAAACTTCCCCGCGTTTGAACTCAAGGTCATTCTCGTCAAACCTTCCGCCCACACCCATCGCAAATCCGTTATTCGTATTCACATCGCCAGATACGACGTAGTCGGAATATTTGGTCTCCAATCCGGACTCAAGGCCCGCATTCACCAGGTCTCGCTCTGCATAGGAATTCTGTCCGGCGAGTTGGTATGACTGACCAGCTATCAAGTTGAAAGTCGAGCCATTCAGATAGGTTGCGGAATACCGGAAGCCAACATTGGCTCGGGTTCCTCCCTCTACGCGGTCATATCCCGAAAACTTGTCCTGCTCGAACAAATTGGTCGTGTCAAAAACAAAACTTTGGGCATCCTCGTTCGGAAATTCCCCGATATGAGTTTCATTTGGCCGAACGATGACTTGCGCAATCGGTTCGAAAAGATGGGTGGCAAATCCGTCTTCAGCGATCAACGGATACCGGATCTCCAGCATGCCGGCTGCCATTCCCCGCCACAAATTGTCGTTGGAGGTAAGCGGGTTGAACTCTGAATCAAGATCATCAGTATTCAGGAAGATCGCATCACCACGACCCGATAGGGACGCTGTTACAACCGCACCGCTGAATATTTCGCTGCGCTTCCATTCTGAAGCGATGGACGCTCTCGTCGAATTCCCGGCAATCCCGTGAAAGCGCTCATTCGGCAGGATATCGGTGGTGCCGTCCGAATTGATTACCTGCGGATTATGACGATAGATGTTCTGGACGTTGACATCGAGTGCAACCTGACCGCCGGCAACAGGATAGTCCGAAACCCTGTTATAATCGAAGATCGGTAGCGCATTACCCTGTTGGCTCTGCAATTTCTGCGCGCCTGAAAGGCTCGAAATCTGATCGTACCGATTATCCTGTACAATGAACTTTTGCGCCCGAAGATCGAAATAGTTCTTGC
Source organism: Pseudomonadota bacterium (assembly GCA_039030215.1). Classification (GTDB taxonomy): domain Bacteria; phylum Pseudomonadota; class Alphaproteobacteria; order Rhizobiales; family Rhizobiaceae; genus BOKV01. The sequence goes on along the minus strand of JBCCEP010000081.1, from coordinate 6,027 downwards.
CGTCTAATCCCGTCAGGTAAACTTCATTGGTAACGTCGCGCGAGTTGTAATTGTTCAGATTATAAGTGCGGGCGAAGTTTTCATCGCTCTGGAACAGGGCATTCCAGCCAAACTTCCAGCGTGGATTTATTGAGAAACGCCCTGAGGTCATGACGGCGCTTCGGTTTTCCTCGCGGTAGTCGATCGTGTTGGAATCAAAAGAATCAGGGTTCTTCTGATTGATATTGGCAAACCGGATATTGTACTGGCCATTGGCAAGCCGGTGGCGCCATTCAACCTCGCTCAAAAAGCCCTGATTTGTGTAGTAGGTGCCAGACGCAGTCAGATCATAATTTGGCGCCATCGCCCAAAAATATGTGCCGGTGATACCGGTTCCAAGCGTTTCCGTATAAGTGATCGACGGAATCAGGAATCCGGATTTGCGCCGGATAGCCGGATCCGCATGGCTGAAGCGGCTCAAATAAGCAATCGGCTTCCCAAACAGTTCGAAGCTGGCGCCCTCATACTCGACACGCTGGGTCCGGTTGTTGATGATCACCCGGTTTGCCCGTATTTGCCACAGCGGTGGTTTTGCCGGATTTTCCCTGCATGGCTCGCAGGCAGTATAAACACCGTTGGTAAACACTGAAATTTCACCATCACGGCGTTCGGCGCTTTCTGCCGCCAGTCTGGTGTTGTCCGCCGTTTCCACCTTCAAAGCAGACACAAATCCATCGGAGAAATCATCCGTGATGTCGATCTCTTCCGCAAAAATGCGCTCGCCGGATGGCTGGAGAATTTCAACATCCCCCATTGCGAGCACCCGATTTGTTGCTCGTGAGTAAATCACCCTTTGCGCCGTCAATGTGTAGTCGTCATAGGCAATTTGGACATTGCCCACTGCTGTGACGGTTTCATCATCATTGTTGTAGATGACCTGATCTGCCTCAAGCAGCATCTGCGCATCCGGGTTGGCAGCAGACCGCTGTCCAAAGAACGATCCGGTCGCTTCCTGCGCGAAGGTTGGCAGCGGCGCGACAATGAGCATTGCCGCACCGGCGACCACAAGCGCCGGCATACGCAGCTTTCTCAAGCTTCTCCGGGAACCTGAAATTGCCAAAGGAAGAAAGCTCATCAGCCATCCTCCTGATGTAACAAAACGCTCACGCCAAAAAATATCGCCACAACAAAAGGGGACCACGCCGCTACCACGGGCGGCACGATCCCGTTACTACCGAGAGATGTCACAAATTTCGTAACGGTATAAAGCACGAACCCGCACAGGATGCCACCAATAATCATGCGGCCGACCTGTCCGAATCGAACAAATTTTAGCGAAACCGTCGATGCGATGACAACCATTGCGACAAGGAACAGGGGCAGGGCAAGCAGACTGTAGAATTGAACCAGATACGGATTGGGATTTCCCCCTGCCAGCGTGGCTTTGCCAGCTGTCCGCAATAGATCCCAAAACGGTATGGTTTCAGGGTTCGAAGTAACGCCAGCCAGAATATCTTCGGTCAGCTTGGTGTCGATTTCATAGAGGCTGTGAAATTCGCTGACCGCATCATTGCCTGTGACATAGGCATCGGCAATTACCCAGTTTCCGTCCCTGAATTGCGCATTCTTTGCATCGATTCGTTCGTAAATACGGCCATCATCGAGATATCGGATAATCTTGACATCATGCAGTATTTTGCCGCCCTTTCGGGCAACCCTGGCGTTAATTACCGAATTCCCGCCGGAATCTTCCTGGCGTAGCCAATAGGAAGATATCTCACCTGCTTTCTTTCGGTCTTTTGCCGAGAACAGTTGAACCTGAATTTCCGTGCTGCGCTCAAACGCCCGTACAGATATCGGGTTATAGACGAATGCAGCAAACAAGCCGATCAGTGCCGCGACAACAGAAACCGGCATAATGAACTGCCACGCAGAAACGCCCGCTGCCCTGGCCACGACAAGCTCCAGCTTGTTGTTCAACTGTGTCAGCGTAATCATCGCTGCAAAAAGGCATCCAAACGGAAATGCCTTCTCTACAAAAGCAGGTGCCTTGAATGCAGAAATTTGCAATAGGCCCCACACCGGGATGTCCGGACGCTCGGCAGCCTTTCGAAGCTGTTCGACAAAATCCACCAGAACAATCAGGACGAGAAGCGATATCAGCATTCCCAGGACCGTTTTCGCGAACCTGGCAGCGATATACAAGCTGAGCGTACGACCTATCATGCCCGTACTCCCGCAGCTCTGCGTCGCGACATCGGCATCCGTTCCATCAACGCGTCAAAGCGCTTCGCAATGGCCATATTTACCGAATCCACCCGCAATTGTGCTGCTGGTGGCAATTCGACCGGCCGACCGGTGATCAGGAACCAGCTACCTAAAACAATACCGCTCAGCGGAAGGGCATAGACGAGCCAGACTATTGACGCATCTCCCTTGGTCGCCGCAATGGCCGAGAATCCGATACCGCGCAAGATTGTGACCACAAGCATCGCCGCGCCGATCGCGGAACCATAGCCCTGCCTGGTCGAACGCGCCTGGCCGGCAAAAGCCAGCATCACAATGACATAGGTGAAGGGCCAGAGCATTTCCGAAAAACGTTCATGAATTTGTGAACGGTAAAGTCCGGGCCTTTTCTGGAAATAGCGGTCCTCTGGATCCGGATTTAACAGGTCGATCGTAGTGCGCTCTTTGGGACGGAGACTTCCAACCGAGACCTTGGAGGCAAATGTAGATAGATCGAAAACGTAAGAATTATAGTTGATCACCGTGACGCTGTTGCTTTCGGCATCGCGTTGTTGAATCTCACCATCCCGCAATAACAGGACCGCCCCTTCCTTTTGTCGCTTAACGAAACCGGTGTCAGCGGTAAATATTATCGATTTTTCTTTGTCGCGTTCGTCCGAAATCAGTATTCCCCGCAGCACGCCGCCCGCTTCGCGTTTTGCGATGTGAAAAACCAGCCCCTTCTCGATTTTGTTGAACGTGCCTTCCCTGATAAGAATTTGAACAAGGTCGGCCCGCATTTCCGTGGCAAGCACCTTGAGTGTAAGCAAGCTCCAGGGCGAAACGAAATGGCCAACCATGCCTGTGAACAGGCTGCACAAGAGTGCGAGCACCAATAGCGGTTTCACCAATACCCAAGATGACGCACCGCTGGCATTGATGACGACAAGTTCCGAATTGGCATTGAGCGTATTGACGGCATAGATCGTGGCCAGAAGCAAAGCGATTGGAATTACCGCCAGGATCAGCATCGGAATTGCCAGTGTGGTCAGTGCCAGATAGGCGACCACGGTCTGGCCTTTCGTCGTGAAAACGTCAAGCTCCTTCAACGCCTGAATGATCCATACCACTCCAACGAGCGAAGACAGCGTCACAAGAACTGCTATCCCTGCACGCTGGAAAATATAGCGCTCAATCAGTTTCATGCGTTGTGCCTGAACGTCCCTTTGGTTGCAGTTTTCATTCCTGGATCAAAACAGTTTTCTACCCGCACTGTTCGAACCCGATTTAAGCGCCAAAAGGAATCAATTTTCCACTCACGCGCCGTGATGGTTATCATCCCATTAAGCATGGTCTGATGAAATGGCTAAAAAGGGGCGAAAGAACAAGGTTAACAGGCATTTAAGCCATTTTTTTTCGACTGTTGCCAACAAGCAACGGCGAAGGCTATGACTCACCGCGACAGAGGGGAGACAATACCTCACAAAAGCACTATGTATGTCGTGCTCCCCATTGTAAGCCAGACAACCGGGAATCGCCCGAAATCGTTCTGTCCAGAACAACACATTATCTGATTTTTAGTCTATCCAGAAGGAACTTAAATGGCCAAGTCACCAGTAATCAGTTTTGCCAAACTAGAGCAGCCCAAAAAGGGTGTTGTCGCCTTTGTCGTTTCAAAGGGCGGTGAATTGGGGGCAATTGCCAAGGTAATGGACAGCGATGGCCGTCTGAAACGCGCAATGGATGAAGCAGAATTCGATGGCAAACTATGCTCCACCATCGAGTTGCTTGCCCCTGATACAGGTCACGAAAAGTTTGTCGTTATCGGTTGCGGTGATCTGGGAGAAGCCGGCGAAGTGGAATGGCTGCGTGTCGGAGGAAAATTGCGCGCTTCAGCTGCAAAGGCCGAACTTCTGACGATTATCTGCGAAACCGGCGAGGGACCGCTCACCGATGAGGCAAATGCGGCAATTGCCGCCGGCGCAAGGTTGCGCGCCTATGATTTTGACAAATACAAGACGAAATCCAACGGAAAACAGCCCAAGACATCGAAAATCGTGCTGAGCGTTGCTGACCCCTCGAAGTCCCGCAAAAGCTGGAAGACCATGGAAGCCATATCCGATGGTGTCATTACAGCCCGCGATCTTGTTAACGAGCCGGCCAATGCGCTTGGGCCGGTCGAATTCGCAAAACGGGCCGAAGAGTTATCCAAATTGGGCGTTGAGATTGAAATCCTTGACGAAAAGGATCTGAAAAAATCCAAGATGGGCGCACTGCTAGGCGTTGCCCAGGGATCGGTCCGCCCGGCGCGCATGGTCGTCATGACCTGGAACGGCGGCAAGGCCAAGCAACAGCCGATTGCCTTCATCGGCAAGGGGGTAGTCTTTGACACCGGCGGCATATCCATGAAACCGGCTGGCGGCATGGAAGACATGAAGGGGGATATGGGTGGTGCCGCTGCCGTGACCGGGCTTATGCACGCACTTGCCGCACGCAAGGCCAAGGCCAATGTCATCGGGATTATCGCGCTGGTGGAAAACATGCCCGATGGTAATGCCCAGCGTCCGGGCGATATCGTGACGTCAATGTCCGGCCAAACGGTTGAAGTCATCAATACCGATGCTGAGGGAAGGCTGATTCTGGCCGACGCGCTTTGGTATTGTCAGGAAAAATACAAGCCGCAATTCATGATCAACTTGGCAACGTTGACAGGCGCAATCATTGTCGCGCTGGGTAATCATCATGCGGGCCTGTTTTCCAACAATGATGAATTGAGTGAACGTCTTGCCGCGGCAGGAACCTCCACTGGTGAGAAAGTCTGGCGGATGCCGCTCGGTAAGGAATACGACAAGATGATCGATTCCAAAAACGCCGACATGAAAAACATCGGCGGTCGCTGGGCTGGGTCGATCACTGCCGGTCAGTTTTTACAACGTTTTGTCAATGACTTACCCTGGGCACACCTGGATATTGCCGGTACGGCAATGGGTTCTCCAAAGAACGAATACAACCAGTCCTGGGCTTCGGGTTTTGGCGTGCGGCTTCTCGATCGTCTGGTTTCGGATCACTACGAGAACTGACGGGTGGCATTGTGGCAGAGGTCCTGTTTTATCATCTGACGGAGCGCACGCTCGAACAGGTTCTGCCCGGTCTGCTTGAAAAATGCCTGGAAAGAAATTGGCGCACCGTGGTCCAGTTTGGGACCGAGGAGCGAATGGCAGTACTCGACAATCATTTATGGGCTTATCGCGAAGAGAGTTTTCTTGCCCATTCGGCATTGCGTGACGGAACCGAACAACATCAGCCGATCTGGCTGACGACCGATACCGAAAACCCAAACCAGGCAATTGTGCGTTTCATGGTGGATGCTGCTGTCCCGCCCGATCTGAGCACCTATGAGCGGGGTGTGTATTTATTTGACGGTCACGACAACACCGCTTTGGACAGCGCGCGTGAACGTTGGAAAATCGAAAAAGATGCTGGCCATGACGTTACCTATTGGCAGCAAAACTCCAGCGGGCGGTGGGAAAAAAAGGCGTGACCAAACTCAACCGTCGTCGGATATCAACAATTCCATTTCAACTCGAAGGGCCTGGGCTATACGTTTGAGCGCGCTTGCCGAACCGGGTTTGCGTCCATTTTCTATTTCGGAAATGTAGGACTGGTTGACGCCTGCTTGGCGTGCAACTTCGCTGGCGGTCAAGCGACGGTATTCGCGAAACGTCCGAACCGGGTTTGCGCCGGCGATGATTTCAGCAACCAGTTCCTCTGGGTAATATTCTTCCCGGCCATCCCTGATCCGTGAGGCGGTCAGCCGAGCGT
>JBCCEP010000080.1:0-12162 GCA_039030215.1 Pseudomonadota bacterium | reverse complement strand
TCGGATTTGAATCGCACATAATGCAATCTCGGAAACCGCTCCTGGAGAATGTTCATGGTGTGATACGGGCTGGTATTTGCCAGGATTATCAATGGCTTACCATCATGCTTTTCCTGCGCCGCATCGCGCATGGCAGAGATGTCATGTCCGTCGATCTCCACGCAATGGGCACCAAATATGCGAAACTTTTCCGCTATGTCGCCGACTTCCATGACTGAATCCATCGCGCCATCGCATTGTTGTCTGTTGACGTCCATGATGGCCTTCAGATTGTCGATTCCGTGGTGGGCACAAGCCTGCACAGCTTCCCAGGTTTGCCCTTCCTGTACTTCGCCGTCAGACATGAACACCCAGGTATTACCGCTTTCGCCGCGGAGCTTACGGCCCCAGGCAAGGCCTGAACCTGTCGAGAGCCCGATGCCGAGCGTGCCGTTGTGAACCTCCATTCCCGGAGAATGTTCGGCGCCGATCATTTCCACCGACGAGCCGTCCTTATTGAACATTTCAAGTCCCTCCGGCGCCAACCGGCCGACCTCAATCAGCGTTGCATAGGCAACAAGGGCGTAGTGTGCTGGCGCTATGAACAGACGATCATATTGCGGATCTTCAGGCCCGTTGTAACCGGCGCCTGTGTGGTATTCGGGATTGTCGGAAGAAGGCACACCGGCAAATGGCTTGGGTATCATCGGCAGAGTCGGGTCGCCCAAATTCAATTGTTCATTGTAGAGCCACGCCAATTGCTCAGCGGCTGAACAAGCCTGAGAGAGATATCCGCCATTGTTACGAATTGAATGTTCGAAAACCCGCCGACGTATGCCGAGCGCCACGTCTTCTGTATTGCGGTCATTGCGCATGAAGTTGTCTCCCAATTATTTTTACAAATGACATATTTTTTTACATTTGTAAATATTGGTTGGTCAGCAATCAGACATGTGCTATTCAGGCGGCATGAATACGCGATATACAGCTTCGCATTGGGGCGCCTATGAATTGGACGACACGGATGGAATCAAACCCGTTGCCGATGATCCTGCCCCTTCGCGTATTGGTCGTGGCTGGTTTTCAGCTGCGCGTGATGCGGCAAGCCGAATCAAATCACCGGTTGTGCGCAGGGGCTGGCTTGATGGAGACGGGGGAGACAAACGTTGCGAAGACAGCTTTGTCGAAATCAGTTGGGACGAGGCTGCCGATCTGGTCTCCAGTGAGATAGTTCGGGTTCGTCAGCAATTCGGAAATGATGCAATTTTCGGAGGTTCCTATGGCTGGTCGAGTGCCGGCCGTTTCCATCATGCACAAAGCCAGTTGCGACGCTTCCTGAATCTTGCTGGCGGATGCGTTACATCACGCGAGACATATTCTCACGCAGCGGCCGAGGTCTTGTTTCCGCATGTGATCGGCTTAACCAACAGAGCGTTTCAAGATCAGATGACCAGCCTCAGCCTGGTTGAGAAAAATTGCGATTATCTTCTTTCCTTTGGCGGGGTAGGCGAGCGGACCGCGCAAATTTCGTCCGCCGGTGTCACACGTCACAGTATTGGAGAAACGCTCGAGCGCCTGCATGACCGAGGCATGGAGATAGTTAGCATCTCACCACAAGGATCGGACATGCCGGGAGCAAGCTGGATTTCAATCCGGCCGGGAACCGATACCGCGCTTTTGCTTGCCCTTTCGTTCGAGATCGTAAATGCAGGCTCTGCGGATGAGGCTTTTCTGAAAAAATATACAAGCGGCTGGCCCGAATGGCGCGCCTATCTACTGGGCGAGACTGACGGCGTGCCAAAGTCGGCGAAATGGGCCGCCGACATTTGCGACATTCCAGCAGAGCAGATTAAGGCGATTGCACAAAACCTCGTTTCACATCGTAGCATGGTGTCGGTAAACTGGGGATTGCAGCGCGCCGACCATGGCGAGCAGGTTATCTGGGCAGCCCTGGGACTGACCTGCATCGTCGGCCAAATCGGCGAGGCTGGAACCGGATTTGCCTTTGGCTACGGTTCAATCAACCATGTTGGAACAACATCGAAACTGATTGCCTGGCCCTCCGTACCGCAGGGCAGGAATCCGGTATCTGAATATATCCCGGTGGCACGTTTGGCCGACATGCTCCTAAATCCCGGTGGTTCCTATCAATATAACGGGGAGACGCGCCACTATCCGGATATCCGCCTTGTTTACTGGTGCGGAGGTAATCCGTTCCATCATGTTCAGGACCTCAATCGCCTGGAAGTGGCATGGCAGCGCCCGGAGACCATAGTGATACAGGATCATAGCTGGACATCAACTGCGAGGCGGGCGGATATTGTCCTGCCGGCCACGACCCCTTTTGAGCGCAAAGATTTGATGATGAACCGGCGGGACCCGTCCCTCTTTTTAATGTCGCGAGCCCACGAAACGTTTGGAGAGTCTCGTAATGACTTCGATATTTTTTACGCAATCGCACAGAAGATGGGGATTGAAGATGCCTTCACCGAAGGCCGTGATGCAGACGGTTGGATGCGCCACCTCTGGGCCCGCGCTCAGGGTGTAGCGCAAGAGACCGGTTTTGCTCTGCCCTCCTTCGAGGAATTTGCAAATACCGGTCGGTTTGATGTGCTGGAAACTGACGAGGGGCGGATAGCGTTCAAAGAGTTCATATCTGATCCGCAAGTTGCTCCATTGGATACCGAGTCCGGCAAAATCACGCTGCATAACAAGGCAATTGCAGCGGCCGGAATTGAAGGCTGCCCGGGACATCCCACATGGATTCCACCACTGGAATCACTGCTCGACGCACAAAACGACGAATTACATCTGATCTCCGGTCAACCTGACACGCGGTTGCACAGCCAGAATGATCGCGGAAGCGAGGCGCTGGCCGACAAGATCCGGAACCGGGAACCGGCCTATCTGCATCCCAGGGCAGCAGAAGAGCGGGGATTGGTGGAAGGCGATATCATCCGGTTATGGAACGAAAGGGGCGCCTGTCTGGCGGGCTTGCGGCTTGAGCCGCTTATGCGGCCCGACTGCATCTCGTTGGCGACGGGCGCATGGTTCGATCCGCAGATCATTGATGGCGAAAAACTTGAGGTACACGGCAATCCGAACGTTCTGACGATTGACAAGGGGTGCTCTGATCTGAGCCAGGGCAATATGGCCCATACCGCGCTTGTCCGCGTGGAGAAATGGACAAAGCCGCTGCCGCCTCTTTCGATAGATCACCCGCCGGTAATCGAGCGCCGAGAGGAAAGAAATTTGAAAGGCCATGTGAGATGAAACTCTGGCTGGGTCTGGATGTGGGGACAACCGCCGTAAAGGCAGGGGCTTACACGCCGGATGGGCAGCAGCTAGCCTTTGCCGAAGCGCCCAGCACGGTAAAGCAGCTACCCGATGGCGGCAGGGAACAGGATATGGCCCTGGTCTGGAATACGGTTTGCGGCGTTCTTTCCGACCTGACCGCGCAATGCAAAGGCGAGGCATTTGAATCGCTTGGCGTGGCAGCACAGGGCGATGGGCTCTGGTGCATAAGGCAAGACGGCACACCCGCAGCACCGGCGATGTTGTGGAACGACACCCGTACCGCGAAAGACCTGGCTTTGGTTACGGAAAGTGGCGCCGCCGCATCCATTGGGAGGGGGTGTCACACTTCTCTATGGTCCGGAACGTCGGGCATGCTTTGGCGATGGCTTCGAGACAATAACCCAAAGGCCGCTGAAGAAACCGCTCATACCGTGACCTGTGCCGACTGGATCAGCCTCTGTCTTACCGGAGAGATTGCGACAGACTTCTCAAACGCTTCCATACCATTTCTTGATTTCGCCGGACGTGACTACGCGTCCTCGCAGATTTCCGCATTGGAATGCGAAGACATGGCACAACGCCTGGTCTCCCCCCGTAGGTCAGACAATCTCCTGGGCGAGATTACAGCAGAAACGGCAAAGGTCACCGGGTTGCCGGAAGGATTGCCGGTTTCAACGGGAACGCTGGATCTATCTGCCATGCTGGTGGGCATGGGCATGGACCAGCCCGGTCAAACCATGATGATCATGGGCACGACCGCTGTCGTGAACATCCTGACGGACAAAGTCGAGCCTTCCGATACACCGGTTGGCGCCAGCGTCTTGCATCCGACTTCAGAAGCAATCATTCGGGTTCTGGCGCCGACTACAGGTGCGGCAGCCTTCGATTGGTTCGCAAGCCTGCATCCCAAGAGCCTTGGCGGGTCTTCAACAGCCGAAATTGCGAGCCGGTTGAACGAACTGGTGGAAAAAGTTCCGCCGGGATCAAATGGCGTTACGTTCATGCCCTATCTGAACGGCGAGCGCGCACCCTTCGTTGCGCCTGATATACGCGGCGGTTTTCATGGCCTTACCGTGACATCGACCACCGGTGAGATGGGGCGAGCAGTGATGGAAGGTGCAGCCCTCAGCCTGCGGCATTGTTGCGAAGAAGAGGGAGATTTACCCTCAGCACCGGTCCGATTGACAGGCGGCGGCGCTAAAAATCCCGTCTGGTGCCAGATCATTGCAGATATAATGGGTCAGCCGGTTCTGGTCAGTTTTGCCTCGGACCACGGACTTTGGGGTGCCGCAACACTTGGGGCGTCGGCTGCCGGGCTCGGCGATGCTGTGACGCTGGCCGCTGGCCGCGAAGAGAAACTCGAAACATACCATCCGAAAAATCACGACTGTTACAGCGGCATTTACGCTCGTTACGTCGCGATATCCCGTCATCAGCGAGCTTTGCAGGAGGAGCTCACATCTTTGCAAGAGGAACTGACATGACCCGTACCATGAAGACCGCCGTGCAATACGCAATCGATGACATCAGACTGGAGGAAAAACCGGTTCCCGAAATCGGGCCGGGAGAGATGCTGGTCAAAACGCTTGCCTGCGGTCTGTGCGGTGGCGAGACAATGGCCTGGTACAAAACCGAGCCGAAGGTGTTGGGACACGAGCCGGTTGGTGAAGTGGTTGAAATCGGGGCAGGTGTCACGGATTTCTCGGTCGGCGACCGGGTCTTCGTGAACCACCATGTCGGCAGAATAAACTCGCATCTTTCACGGCGCGGTCATTTCACCCGTGACCCTTTCTACAAGACGATGAAACTTGATCCGGGCGGAGTGTGCGAATATTTCCGCGTGACCGCGCAACATCTGGCGATGGATACCCATAGGCTGCCGGAAACCATTTCAAATGCGGCTGCCGTTACGATTGAGCCCTGGTCCTGCGTCCTGTCAGGGCTGAAGGTTTGCAACATACAGCCCGGCGATACCGTCGCCGTGGTCGGTGCGGGTTTCATGGGGCAGGGCTTTGTGCATCTTGCCCCGCTGTTTGGTGCGGGCAAGGTCGTAGCGCTTGATTTCTCGGACTGGCGGCTGGAGCGGGCCCGTGAATTTGGCGCGACCCATACAATCAATCCAAACTCTGAAGACGCTGTCGAGGCGATGCGATCCCTGAACCACGGGCGGCTTGCTGATACGGTAATTGTGATCGCGCCATTCGCCTCTGCCTGGGAGCAGGCATTGCAACTCGTCGAGACCGGCGGCTGCTTGCATCTTGGTGCGCCACTTCCGCCGGACACCGACTGGGTACGCGACGGAAATGCAGCCTATTTCGACCAGATTACCGTGACCTCGCGCTATTCATCCGATCACACTGACACTTATAGCTATATCCGGTTGCTCGAAGCCGGGAGGATCAAGGGTGACCAGGCCATATCGCACCATTTCGATATCAAGGATTCGGCAGAAGCGTTCAGATTGCTCGTCGAGGCGGAAAAATCGCTGAAGATAATCGTCTATCCGCATGGGATACCCTCTGAAATCGAGGAGGCTGCCTGATGCTTGAGGCGTTGAAAGAAGAAGTCTGCGAACAAAATCTCGAATTGCCGAAGCATGGGCTGGTCGTGGGGTCGGGGGGTAATGTCTCCGGACGGGATCCCGAAACCGGGCTTGTTGTCATCAAGCCGTCGGGCGTAAAATTCTCGAAGCTCACGCCAGATACAATGGCGGTTGTCGATATAGATGGCAATGTGATCGAAGGTGATATGAAGCCTTCGGTCGACACGGGAATACACCTCTACATCTATCGTCACCGCGAAGACGTCCGGGGCATGTGCCATACCCATTCGCCCTATGCGACCAGCTTCGCAGCTCACGGTGAGCGCATTCCGGCAGTTCTTACTCCGATCACACATATACTGGGCCGCGACATTCCCTGTTCGCGCTATGCAACGCCGGGGGAAGTCGATACCGGGCAGGCGATTATCGAGGCAGCAGATGGCGGTCTGGCTGTCCTGGTCAAGGCGCACGGGGTCTTCACAATGGGTAAATCCGCGACTGAGGCAACGTCTATTGCGATGTATGTCGAGGAGGCAGCACAAACCACCCATCTGGCCATGTTGCGTGGCACTGTCGAGGAATTACCGCAGGAAGAGATTGATCGCTGTTATGCCTGGTTTCGACAAAACTATGGTCAGGGGGGCCAAAAGAAAGTAAACGTCTGAGCATGGACAAACCGACCAATACAGCGCGCCGAAGTGGCGACAAGGAAGCGCTGTTGTCTAACATTGCCCTGCTTTACTACGGCGAAGGTCTCACGCAGGGCGAGATTGCCAAGCGCATGAAAGTGAGCCGGGCAACCATCGTAAATTTGTTGCGGGAAAGCCGGGAACTCGGGATTGTGGATATCCGGGTGGATGGACGCCACTTGTCCGGATCGAACCTTGCCCGGGAAATACGCGACAAGTTCGGACTTCAGGATGTCTATATCGCCCATGCGGAAGCTGATGCCGAGCTAACGAGAGACGAATTGCTTGCCCAATTGGGAAGGGTTGGCGCCACGGCGTTCCTCGATCTGACTGATCCGGGCGACAGGGTAGGGGTCGCCTGGGGCGAAACCATTATGGCGGTCGCGGACGCCATGCCAAGCAATCCGATCGATACGATAGAGGTCTGTCAACTTATCGGGTCGATGATTTCGGATCGGGTACCTGCTTCAGAAAGTTGCACGATCCAGATTGCGAGCAAACTGGGTGCTCAATGCTATACGCTGCATGCGCCCGGGCTGATTTCAAATGCGGAACTTGCCAGCCAATTGCGTGAGGAGCCGACAATCAAGGCCCAGCTTGAACGGCTGGGTAATCTTGATCTCGCGGTCTATTCGATCGGTAATGTGAAGGTCGAGACCCATCTTGTGGCGGCGGGATTGGCAACAAGGAAAGAGCTGGCCAATGCCCGTGAGGCGGGGGCAACAGGTATTGTCTGTTGCCGTTATATTGACGGTGAGGGCAAGGAAATCGTGATGTCGCCGCATGAGCGCCTGATCTCGGCGAAAGTTTCGGATTTGCTTGCGGCAAAAAAACGCTTGCTGATCATTTGTGGCACGGATCGCCAGGATGCGACACTCAGCGCTATTCGCGGTGGGCTGGTGACACATCTTTGCGTCGATAGCGCACTTGGCAAAATTCTGCTTGATAGTTGATTTTTCGGTCTGAGTTTCTAAGCAGAAACGACTTCCTTCAGTCCCAATCTTTCAAGCTGTTCGGGTGGATAGCCCTCGTCATCCATCAGGTCGCACAAAAGTTTCAGCATGCGCTCGCGCTGAGAATCCGCCCGGTGCCAGAGATTGTCTTCCTGGCCAGGATCCTCCAGGCGATTGAAGAGGAAATCCTCTTCTGTACGAGGGTCAACCTTCATCGGGATTTTCCACATCGGAAGATCCACGCTTGGGTCGAAATATCCCGTGTCGACTGGTTTATTGGGCGCTTTGCCCAGCCTGCCATCGACCGGGTTATCCACGATCAGCGGCCTGAAAATCGAAGTGGAATAGAGATAGAGCGGCTTGTCGGGCAGCGGGGATTTCAGAATAGTCCACTCACCATCCGTTGCGCAAACCCCCTGCCCAAACGTGCCGTAGAGCACCGCATCGCGAGGCGATTCCGCGTCCTCGATGATCATCGACAAAAATGACCGGCTGTGACGGTTGGCAGGGGTTACCTCGACACCGGCGGCCTCAATGATCGTTGCGAACAGATCGACGGTCTGTGTCAGTCCGGACATACGTTTTCCGTTACCGGGATTTGCCGGGTGCCAGACCATGAGCGGAATATTGGCGTGGCTGTCGAAATGAGGATGCTGTTTGCCGAATGCCCGCCTCTCGCCCAGGTCGTGCCCGTGATCGGTGGTGAGGATCACCATGGTGTCGTCCCACAAATTCATCTCGTCAAGCTTGTCAAACAGCGTGCCAAGCCACTTGTCCATCATCGTGACCTTGCCCATGAACTGGGATTTCAGAAAGGCCAGTTCCTCCGGCGTGGTCTGGTCCATAAAGGCTTCAAGATCGGCATAGACCTGATAGGGCGGCCAGATATTGAACTCGTTCTTTGTCGCGCCCTCGGCATACATGCCGGCATAAGGTTCGGGAATATCAAATGGTTCATGCACATCGAAGGTTTCGACGTGGAGGAAAAACTTGCCCTTGGCGGCATGTCTGTCCAGCCATTGGCAGGCGCTGCCAAATGTCTTGGCCGAGAAATAGTCCTCCTCGCCCTGAAAATCCTTCACGTTGGCATAGTATTGCCCAATGTGCCCGGCTGCCCTGAATTCCTCAACCTTCTTTACCCATGCGGGTTTTTTCTCATTCGGGTCCTGCGGCTGCCAATGATCGACCTCATAACCCCGGATCATCTCGGTGGTATTATAGCCATGGATGTAGCCGTTCGCCTCCTCCTCCCAGTAATGGTAGTGATCGGTGACGATATGGGTGTGAAATCCGCCCTTCTTGACTTCAGCCGGAAGCCGCGGGTCGAAGGCCTCGAGCGAACCCCATGGGCGCCACATGAACTCCTTGCGACCGGCCATGAGTTCGCGGCGTGCGGGTATGCAGGGAAGGCTGCCGACGAAGTGATTTTCAAAGACATGCGCCCGCTTTGCGAGGCGATCAATATTCGGAGTTTCACACGTGCTGTCCGGGTTATACGCCCGCAGGCAATTCCTGGTCAGACTATCAATCAGAACAAACACGATATTCATTAGAGACTCCGAAGGCAGTTTCTCTCAACTTTAGCCAAAGCAGCAAATTTATACAAGTGTCAAATATTATGACAATTGTCGAAAAATATGAAACAATTTGACCCTTCATTTTCCAGGGGAAAATGGCAATACCCTTACTGCGTTATCAGTCTTTTTGGAGGGCTGCCCTTTATCAAGAGTAGTTTTAAAGTTCCTGCGCCAATGGCAACTTTTTGTATTTAGCGGACATTTCTTGATGCGGACAAGCTTGGAAACGCTAACAAAACCGTAAATTTTGGATACCAAATCAGTGTGGCTCTCACGAATTCGAACTGTCGTGCAAGACCTTGTTCAACGTCTCAATATGTTCAGGACGGATGCCACAGCAACCGCCAATGATCTTAACCTTGCGAGCTAGCCAACGCCGACTTGCTTCGGCATATTCTTGAGGTGAAATTGTTCCTTCGAAGTGCCACTTACCGTCTTTGTAGTTTCCCGAATGGGCGTAAACACCGACAAGGCCGTCCCAATGAGCATCCAAGATATCGAGGCAAGCGTCTACATGGCGCACGTCGGTGTGCATGATACTGATCAGGGGTACACCTTTACCGACCAGCGCGGCTATCGCATCGGCCAGTGTTCCGCCGGTACCAGCCGTTACGGCGCCCGTCGCATCCGTTTCACCGTTTTGCAAGCACATTAAGCCATTTGTGTCCGGCGCGCAGGATAAGCCGACCCAGACCGGCAGTTTGCTTTGCTGTACACCGCTTAGCACCGCCAGCATCCGGGGGATATCAATCATCATCTCCAGCATGATGAGATCTGCCCCGGCTTCAGCCATGATCCTTGCTTGCCTGGCAGCAGCGTCTTTCTGATCTTCAAGGGACGGCAAACGACCAGAGAAGGACCAATGCGATATACCGCCTGCAACGAGCACATCCTCTCGTTTCATTGCCGCACGCGCTTCGCAGGCAAGTTCTACGCCTCGTCGATTATAGTCTTCGAAGCTGTAAGCGACGCCCGCATCTTCCAGGAGGTTCAGTGACGTCGCAAATGTATTGGAGATTACAATTTCGGCACCATGCCGGATATAGTCTTCATGAATACCACGCACGATGTCCGGGTGGCTGAGTGCGCCACCGCCGTTCCAGGCGTTTTCAAGTTGCGGGACACCTCGCCGTTCGACTTCTGTACCCGTGCCACCATCGATCATGATGCATTCACCGCCGTTGAGCCGATCGATAAGCTTATCGTAGCGTTGGACCTGCATTGTCTATTACTCCTCAGGAACGCCGTCGGGCCAAGATCATGATCGCCGCGTGAAGAATGATCACAAGTATGGCCGAGACGATATGGATCGCAAAAGAAGCAGGCATTGCAAAGAATATCCAGATCGCAAGTGGAACGAACAGGAAGACCGAAGACCAAAGGCCTGGATTGTATTTCTGAAACACTACCCACCAGACAATATGCAGAACGCCGTTGATCAAAAGCAGGTAGGCAGCCAGTACACCCCAACCGGTGTCAAACGTTGCCAGATAAAACACCGCCAGCAGGAAAAACCATACGAGGACGACATTTATGATCCACACATCTGTAGGAGATATACCCTTTCTGCCCGTGCCAATGATGCCGTTGAGAAACACGGCGAAGCGGTTATCGTCATGCTCCTCATATTGGTGGATCATATAAACCGGCAACGACAGGAACAGCGGCAATGCAAGTGAGGTTCCGAAAAAGGGATAAAGCCCCATAAGCAGAAGTGCGATCGGCGGGGTGGCATATACCCAGTTCTGGAATAGACGATTTAGCATTTGCGGCGGTATCCCTGGTGGAAGTCAAAGTTTTCGGCAGTGGCCGCTATCGCGAATTTAGTGCTCCGGCCAACTGCTGCTACCCATCTGATTCAAATCTGTTTGACTTGGCCACGACGATTCGAAAGCCAAAGCCAGCAGCTTAGGACAATCGCCGAACCAGAGATGATGGTCATGACGGTGCCCGGGAAGAAGTTCACATAGCCGGGCAGGTCGACGAACAGCAGATAGCCCAGATCGGCCAATCCGCCGATCATGCCGGTTACCCAGATCGCAGTCATGTTGCCGCGCCATATCATTACGCCGCCGATAACTGTGACGACACCAAACCATAAGAGGTTCCAGGCGTGCTGGTTCAGAATGCCACCAATCGCAGGGTGATAGTCGGTGGTTAGAAGTGCCGAATCGACAGCATCAGCGATGGCAGCAAAACCGCCAGATGTATCCGAAGTCATGACCATCACGCCGGCCAACGCATGAACAAGGCCCCAGATTATCCACAAGACAGCGACGATTCTCAGGATATTAGTATTAGCATCTCCCATTCCATGGCTCCTTGTCGTGTCCTTGCAACCACTCCAGCTGCCGGTTAAGTTGATTTTGTCTACTAATTGAATAAATGGACTTAGTCAACCAATTGAATACGATGCAAGATACAGACCTCGCACTCCTCGTCGACCGCTTTATGCGCCGCATTCACTTCGGATTACAGGAACGGGCACCGAAATTTGACAGGAAGGCTATTGGGCCTGGGGGCGGGATAGTGCTTATGACACTAGCGGAAATGGGTTGTGTCGGACTGAACGAACTCACGAAAAAAGTCGCCCGGGACAAGTCCCAAATGACACGCACGATACGTTCCCTGGAATCCAAGGGTCTTGTGAGGCGAGAGCCTTCCGCAGATGACGGCCGTGTTAATTTGGTCTCACTGACCCCTGAGGGTATCATTGTCGTCAATGAGCTGATGCAAGCCGTTGCGGAGGTTGTTGCGGAAATTTTGGAGCCGATTTCAATAAGTGAGAAACAAACGCTAAAAGGCCTGTTGGCACGCGCAGTTTCTTAAGGCACAAACAAAAGGCTGGACATTCGTGTGTCAGGGTATGAATTGTCGCACACCGAAGATTAATGCGTTTTGTTGGATTTACCGAATGCCGCCATTCAATTGGTGTTAGTTGGTTTGCGCGTTGTGGAGAAAGTGAGTTTTGCTTTCGCTGCTCGCTCGACAGCCTCCACCGTGAGCCCAAAATGTTCAAATAGTACTTCCGACTTTGCGGATGCCCCAAAGCCGGACATGCCGACGAAACTATCTTCTGGCCGCAGCCAACGTTCCCAGCCGAATCCCACAGCAGCTTCGATGGC
>JBCCEP010000079.1:0-12261 GCA_039030215.1 Pseudomonadota bacterium | reverse complement strand
ATTTTGATTTGTATTTAATCAGATCAGAAAAATTGTTTTGTTTGGCTCGCAAGCAACTGAATAGCTGATTGATATTATGATTCAAACATTGTCTCCGACAATTTGATGCAACAGAGAATGGCCGCAGGCTGTCGAACCAGGCAATTGTCTCCCAACAGGCAATTGTATAAACGAGACCGGCACGGCAACATAAAATACCCAAAGCCGGAAGAAACCATCGCAAAGAGAGACAAACCCGCCCATGGATGTGAAATTCGGAACCAGCGGCCTGCGCGGAAAAGCCGACGAACTGCTGGCAGGGGCGGCCGCCCGCTACACAAGGGCCTTTTGTGAATATTGCCGCACGGCCGGCCACGCAGAACCGGGCGCGCCCCTGTTCGTGGCCCGCGATCTGAGGGCATCAAGCCCGCAAATCACGGAAGTGGTACTGGCCGAAATCAACAGGGAGGGGTTCAAACCGGTCAACGCCAGAACGGTGCCGACGCCGGCACTCGCCAGTTATGCAATGGCGCATAAGGGACCAATCATAATGGTAACGGGGTCCCATATTCCGGCCGACAGGAACGGGTTGAAGTTCTACTTGCCAACCGGAGAGATCAACAAGAAAGACGAGACCGCGATTACCGCGCTCGCCAAAAAAGCTGGCGAAAACAAGAGCGACCAGCAGACCGCGTCGGCACCAAAGGCCAGGAAAATCCAGGCTGCCGTGCTGGAAAACTTCCGGCGCCGCTACGAACATGTACTGCCGGAAAACGCGCTATCGGGCATGCAGATCGGCATTTACGAGCATAGCTCCGTGGCAGTGCCGGTCTTGCGGCAATTGCTGGAAGGCTTCGGGGCGAAGGTGATTGGCTTTGGTGCCACGCAAACCTTCACGCCGGTCGACACCGAGGCGCTGGAGGAGCAGACCAGGATCATGTTGCTTCAGCGGGCAGCGAGCCTCGAACTCGATGCCATCATCTCCACCGATGCCGATGGTGACCGGCCCCTGATAACCGACGGAAATGGCGCCCAGATCCCGGGCGACCTGGCCGGCTGTATCACGGCGGAACTTCTGGGTGTTGATGCGGTTGCAACGCCGGTCACCTCGAATTCCGGCATTTCTGCGGGAACGAATTTCGAAGTGAAACGCACCCGGGTCGGCTCGCCTTACGTGATAGCGGCAATGGAGGAAATGGCCGAAGATTCCGGCCGCGCCGATACCAGGATCGTCGCGGGATTTGAGGCAAACGGGGGGTTTCTGCTAGGGGCCCCTGCAAGCGTAAATGGGTTCCCGGTTGCGCCATTACCGACGCGCGACAGCGTCCTGCCGATCCTTGCGGTTCTGGCACGGATCGCAACAGAAAGTGCAACCGGCCTGAAAACCGACTATGGTTTCAAACAGACAGTTTCCGGCCGGATTCCGGATTTCCCGACAGAGAATTCCACTGCCCTGATGAAATGGTTGGGCGAGAGCGACGACAATGCTGCCAAATTCATGGCGCCCTTCGGAGGGTTGGCCGGCACGGATAAAACCGATGGCTTCCGGTTCTCTACCAGGAACGACCACATCGTGCACTTGCGGCCCTCCGGCAATGCGCCGGAAATGCGCATCTACTGCGAGGCGGAAACGGCCCGGATTGCCCGGGAATTGTTCCACCAGGTCCGCACCGAGATCATGAAATACAAAACACGCTGAGGGAGCACGGCCATGAAGCACAAATGGCTCGAGGGTGAGGTGGAGCTGACCAAGGCAATCGATGCGGCAAGCCCGGTGCTGACCGGCCGCAACGACCTATTTGAGAAAGCAACCGAGATGGTTGAGTACCGGCATAGCCGGTCTTCGCTCATTAACCTGGTCAATTTTCTGCTGGCCGAAATCGACAAGCGATCAGAGGAGGAAAAATGACCGCGTTTCGAAGTGTGTCAAAATGCACACCTTCAAAATAAGAACCCGCCTATATTCAAAAGCAAGGGGACTTGAACCACCCCCTAAGCCCGTTAGACCTCCTAGTAAAGAAACACCCGGCACCTGTGCCGGGTTTTCTTTTTCTGTGCCTGAAAATCTGATTTTTGGGTGCCGGAACCCCTTTCCGGCAGGGATCCCAGGACGACCGAGCCGGTAAATTAACAATTCATTAACGCGATGGGCGCACAATTGCCGCAGGCATGGTGCCGGTTTTCTCCTCCCGACCAGACCATGCATCTTCCAGGGCGGCTGGCGCCATCATACTCTCATGCGCTGGCCGTTCTGTCTTGTGATCCCGCAACAGGCTAGTATCCGAGTGCAATCCTGCCGGGCCGGGACCCTTTACACGCCGCGCCGCTGGCGCTTGCGGCCTTCTTCCCACTCGACATGCGCCTGATTGACCGAGGCACTTTCCGAGACATGCGGCGTGCCAACCTCCCACCAGGCATGACCTTCGGCCGTCCAGCCGTCAAAGGCATCAACCTGCATGGAAATCACATAGGTCCGGTCCGCCTTCTTGGCCCTCAGAAAAGCTTCCTTGAATTCATCGATCGAGTGAACCGTTTCGCTGATGGCACCCATGGTTGCCGCGTGGGCGGCGAAATCGACCGCAAAGGGTTCCACCTCGATATTACAGTCGGCAATCAGATTGTTGTACGAGGTATTGCCGGTATTATTCTGCAGCTTGTTGATGACAGCAAATCCGCCATTGTCGCAGACGATGATGATCAGCTTCTTGCCGGTCAGGACCGAGGAATAGATGTCCGAGTTCATCATCAGATAGGATCCGTCGCCGGTAAAGCAGATCGTATCGCTGTCGGGCTCCTTCTCCTGCTGCGCGATCCGGGCGCCCCAGCTTCCGGCAATTTCATAGCCCATGCAGGAATATCCAAATTCCACGTCAACGCTGCCCACGGTCTTTGTCCGCCAGTTAGCCGTCACTTCCGCCGGCAGCCCGCCCGCTGCAGCAACAACCCGGTCGCGCGGTTCGCACAACTCGTTGACGGCGCCAATCGCCTGGGCATAGGACATAGGCCGGTTCTTGCCCGCTGAATCGACCGGGCTGATATTACCGTCGACATATTTGTCCCATTTCCTGGTCTCGTCTGCCGCGAAATCCGACCAGTCTTCCGGCGCGTGGTAGTCGCCAAGTGCTTCTGAAATGCGCGTCAGACCGAGCTTGGCATCACCCGTGACCGGCGTCGCCAGATGCTTGTTGGCGTCATATCGCCCGACATTGAGCGATACCAGCATCGCGTCCTGGTCAAAGGCGGTCCAGGAGCCGGTGGTGAAATCCTGCAGCCGCGTACCGACTGCAAAAATCAGATCAGCCTTTTCCGCCAGGATGTTTGCCGAGTTCGACCCGGTAACGCCGATCGGTCCACAATTAAGTGGGTCGCCATGGACAAGATTGGCGCGTCCGGCAATTGTCTCGACCACCGGAATATTGTGTTTCTGAGAGAAATTTTGCAGCTCTTCCCAGGCAAGGGAATACTGCACACCGCCACCAGCAATGATGATCGGCTTTCTCGAGCGGCTGATTTCTTCTGCCGCGGCAGCAATTTCAGTCTCATCGGGCATTTGCCGTCTGATGAAATGTGTCCGCTCCTCGAAAAACGATATCGGGTAATCCCACACCCAACCCTGGACGTCCTGTGGCAGTCCCAGAAATGCCGGTCCGCAATCGGCGGGATCGATGAGCGTATTGATGGCAGCGGGCAGGGATTGAACCAGTTGTGCCGGATGCACGATCCGATCCCAGAAGCGGGTCACGGATTTGAACCCGTCATTGACCGAGAGGGCAGGATTGTTGAAATGCTCAACCTGCTGCAACACCGGATCCGGCAACCGGGTAATGAAGGTGTCACCGCACAACATCAACAGCGGAAGACGGTTTGTATGGGCAAGCGCTGCCGCCGTCATCATGTTTGTGGTGCCGGGCCCCGCTGAACTGGTGGCAAACATGAACCGGCGGCGCAGTTTCTCCTTGGCATAGGCGATGCCGGCCAGCGCCATGGATTGCTCGTTCTGTCCGCGATATAGCGGCAGCTCGTCCTTGTATTCATACAATGCCTCGCCCAGGCAGCTGACATTGCCGTGGCCGAAAATGCCAAATCCACCGGCACATACGCGCTGCCGCTCGCCATCGATCTCTATAAACTGTGCTGCAAGGTGTCTTATCAGTGCCTGTGCAGTGGTTAGTCTGACAGTTGATTGCTGCATCGCCATCTCTGTTCCCTCATACCGGCAGTCATTGCATGCTTAACTGCCTGCAATCTGGACCATGACCTGCGATTAAATTTAAGCTTGACGGTCAAGAATAAATCCAGTTTATCACTATTGCAACCGGTTGCATAAAAATTCGTTCTGTGTATGCCGTTTAATCGGGAAATGCGCGGCCTGGGTGCTTATCTTTCATCAGCTGCCGCGACCTGATTCTTTACCAGCACGCGCAGCTGAAACGACAGGATTACTGAAATGGCAATGGAAATCGGAAATGCACCATGTTCCTGGGGTGTGGAATTCGCAGATGATCCTCGCAATCCGCCCTGGCTTCAGGTTCTCGACGAATGCGCTGCTGCGGGATATCGCGGCATTGAACTGGGTCCGGTTGGATATATGCCGGAGGACGCGGAAATACTCCGCGATGCATTGGCACAGCGGGATCTTACCCTGATCGGCGGGGTTGTCTTCCGACCGTTCCACGATCCCGATCAATGGGATGATGTGTTGGATGGTTCCGTGCGTACCTGCAAGGCGCTCAAGGCCCATGGGGCTGATCATCTGGTGCTGATCGATTCAATCTCCGAGCGCCGGGCACCGACAGCCGGGCGGGCCGATGAAGCAGTACAGATGGATCAAGCCGAATGGAATGCCTATGTCGACCGGATCAGGACAATCGCCAAAATGGGGGCCGAGGAATATGGTCTGACCGTGGGTATTCATGCACATGCCGCAGGATTCATGGATTTCGAACCTGAATTGGAACGATTGCTGGGTGAGGTCGACGAAGGCATTTTGAAAATATGCTTCGATACCGGCCATCATTCCTATGCCGGATTTGATCCCGTAGCCTTCATGAAACGCAATGTAGACCGGATCAGCTATATGCACTTCAAGGACATCGATCCAGTTGTGAAAGCGGATGCAATCGCAAACCAGACCGGATTTTATGACGCTTGCGCACAGGGAATTTTCTGCAATCTGGGTGATGGCGACGTCGACTTCCCAGCAGTCCGGCAGCTATTGCTCGATGCAGGCTTCGACGGCTGGTGCACGGTTGAACAGGATTGTGATCCGCAGGGAGATACCTTGCCAATGGCCGATGCAAAGGCAAACCGGGCCTATCTGGAATCGATCGGATTTTGAGACATCGACCCGCGCCTGAGCGGGTCGAATTCTTGTCGCTTTTGCTACTGCGAAAAGGGTCGCAACGTACCGCGTTCCACCACCTCGCAGGGAAATATGCGCAGTTCCAATGATTTTTCCGGCTCTTCGACGAGCGTCGCGACGAGATCGATCGAACTGAGGATTATGTCGTGTGTCGGCTGCCGCACGGTCGTCAGGTTATAGGCCTGCCACTGCGCCATTGCCATGTCGTTGAAGCCGATGAAGCCGATATCATCGGGAACCCGAAAACCCTTCTGACGGGTTTCGTCCATGGCGCCCATGCAAATCAGATCATCACCGCAAAAGACTGCTTCGACGCCCTCGACTTTGAGAACTTCCCGCATGGCGTCGCGACCAGCCTGATAGCCATAGGCATCGGCATATCTGACATCGACAGGAACAACCCCCTGGTCACGCAAATGGCCTAAAAACCCCATGGCTCTATCCTGGGTCGATGTCGCTGACTCCGGTCCACCAAGAAATGCAATCTTTTCATAGCCGTGCAGCAGGAGCGTTTCGGCAGCCATCTTGCCACATGCCTGATTGTCAATCCCGACTACATGGACATCGGTACCAACCTCGGCACGTCCAAATGCATGAACGACCGGCATGTTTGCATCCTTGAATGCCTTGGCGAAATAGGGGCGCAAGGTGGAGGTCGCGACAATCACACCATCGACATTGTATTGGCGCAGCATCTGAACGGAATGTTCGGGATCGGTTTCATCGGTCAGATTAACGATCAATGGGCGCAAACCGCGCTTCTGCAACGCCCGCGTATAAAGATCGAATACTTCCAAAAAGATCGGGTTCTGAAAATTATTGGCAATCAGACCGATGAGCTTGGTACGATTTGTCGCCAGGCTTCTGGCAATCAGGCTAGGACGATAGCCAAGCTCGCGTGCTGCTTTCTCGACTTTTTTGCGGGTCTTGTCGGATACGCTGGCACCGTCGGTATAAGTTCGCGAGACGGCAGATCGCGATACGCCTGCCAATTCCGCTACTTCTTTCAAGGTTACTGCCATGCCGATTCAAACCCGAACTGGTCGTTACGTCCTTGTAGGCACATAAAGAATTTCAATTCAAAAAGCCTGCAGAGAGCTTAGGATTTAACAAAAAATTTTGCAACCGGTTGCAATATTGTCTCAAGTATGATTGTCTTGTCCCGCTGGATAGGGATTTTTTCGATCCGGCCTATGGATTCATAGACCAACCCGGGAGGAATGTAATGAAGGGATTGTTAAGAAGAACAATCGGCGTGGCAATGGGGGCTCTTATCGCCGTTGCCGGCGTTGCTGGCACAGCATGGGCTGAAGGCGAGAAAATCATTCTCGTAAGCCATGCACCAGATTCAGATTCATGGTGGAATACAATCAAGAATGGCTTGGCATTGGCTGGCGATCAAGTTGGCGCAGAGGTCGAGTACAGAAACCCGCCAACTGGCGACATCGCCGACATGGCGCGGATCATCGAGCAGTCCGCAGCCTCCAATCCGGATGGCATCATCACAACCCTTGCTGATCCGGACGTGCTAAGCGGACCGATCCAGAATGCGGTTGCAAAGGGCATCCCTGTAATCATCATCAACTCCGGAACACCGGAACAGGCCGCAGAAGTTGGCGCATTGATGTATATTGGCCAGCCCGAATATGATGCGGGTCTGGCAGCAGGCCAGCGCGCCAAGCGCGACGGCATCGGCTCATTCCTGTGTGTCAACCACGTGGTGTCAAACCCGGTTGTTGGCGAACGCTGCCGCGGCTTTGCCGACGGTCTTGGTGTTGAATTGGGTAGTTCAATGATCGATTCCGGTCAGGACCCTGCCGAAATCAAGAACAAGGTGAAAGCCTATCTTTCGGCCAACCCCGATACGCAAGCTGTCTTGACGCTCGGACCGACATCAGCTGATCCGACAATCGAAGCGCTGAAGGAAAACGGCATGGCCGGCGACCTCTATTTCGGTACCTTTGACCTTGGAACCGAAATCGTCAAAGGCATCAAGGACGGTACCATCAAGTGGGGTATCGACCAGCAGCCATTCCTGCAGGCCTATCTGCCGGTAATCGTGCTTGCCAATTACAAGCGCTATGGTGTTTTGCCAGGCAACAACATCAATTCAGGCCCTGGCTTTGTGACCAAGGATGCGTTGTCAAAAGTCGAGGAATTCGCTGGCGAATATCGCTAGGAAAGACCGTGCCCGGAACTTGATTTCCGGGCACTTTCCCATTGGGATATTACTGTTTTGAAGACGCTGGCGGGTATAAAGGCGTCATTTCAAAATCATATACCTGATAATTTGGACAGATGAAGAGCACTTGCCGGGCGCAGTAGATTGCGTCATGCGGCCGTGCTGGCGGAGGGAGCAATATGTCTGAAGCTACGACAAACACGACCGACAAGGACGAACGAATAAAGGAGATATCGCGCTTTAGAAAGGCGATGATCCGTCCCGAACTTGGTTCGATATGCGGCGTGATACTGGTTTTTGTGTTCTTCCTTTTGGTCGCCAGGGACTCTGGCATGTTCTCGGCTGAAGGGGTGATGAACTGGGGTCTGGTCTCCGCACAATTTGCGATTATTGCGGTGGGTGCCTGCCTGTTGATGATCGCAGGCGAATTTGATCTTTCTGTGGGCTCGATGATCGGCTTTTCCGGCATTATAATCGCATTGATGTCAGTTACTCTCGGCTTTCCGATGTGGATTGCCATTCTGACCGCATTCGCAGTTGCCCTTTGTGTTGGCTATATCAACGGATATCTGGTCATCAAGACCGGCCTGCCATCCTTCATTGTAACCCTTGCCTTCCTGTACATTTTGCGCGGTCTGACAATCTTCATTGCCATTGCCACGACGAACAAGACCATTATCGGGGGCGTACGCGACGCAGCCCAAGGAGACTGGTTGGCGTCCCTGTTTGGCGGCAAGATATTCTACGGCTTATTCGTCTGGCTCGCAGATATGGGCATTATCGGCAAGTTCGTCGCGGGAAATCGCGCCGGACAGCCGGTAATTGATGGTATTCCGATGCTGATCGTCTGGGCGATCGCGCTGATCATCTTTGCCCATATCCTTTTGACGCGGACACAATTCGGCAACTGGATCTATGCCTCTGGCGGTAATGCCCAGGCAGCCAGCTATTCCGGTGTTCCGGTCAACCGGGTCAAGATCCTGATGTTCATGTTTACCGCTTTCTGCGCAACCGTCTTTGCCACCTGTCAGGTGATGGAATTCGGTTCTGCGGCGGCTGACCGTGGCCTTCTCAAGGAATTCGAGGCGATTATTTCGGTTGTTATCGGTGGGGCGCTTCTCACCGGCGGCTACGGCTCCGTAATTGGCGCGGCACTTGGTGCACTGATTTTCGGGGTCGTCCAGCAGGGACTGTTCTTTGCCAATGTCGAAAGTTCGCTGTTCCGCGTATTCCTCGGCGCCATATTGCTGCTGGCGGTTATCCTGAACACCTATATCCGTCGCATCATTACAGGGGAGCGTTGATATGACCGAACCACTGATTGAATTGCGCGATATTGAAAAACACTTCGGTGCCGTGATTGCGCTTGCAGGCGTTTCCCTGTCGGTCTATCCGGGAGAATGCCACTGCCTCCTGGGCGACAACGGCGCTGGAAAGTCCACCTTCATCAAGACCATGGCCGGCGTTCATAAGCCGACCAAAGGCCAGATCTTCATGGGTGGGCAGGAAGTGCACTTCAACAGCGCTCGTGACGCCATCGAAGCCGGGATTGCCACAGTCTATCAGGATCTTGCGATGATCCCCCTGATGTCGGTCACGCGAAATTTCTGGATGGGGCGCGAACCCAAGAAGCGTTTTGGTTTGATCAATGTCATGGATTTTGACAAGGCCAATGGCGTAACCATGGAAGAAATGAAGAAAATGGGCATCAATCTGCGCGAACCCGATCAGGCAGTGGGAACGCTGTCCGGCGGTGAGCGACAGACGGTTGCGATTGCACGCGCGGTATATTTCGGTGCCAAGGTGTTGATCCTTGACGAACCGACATCCGCGCTTGGTGTCCGCCAGACGTCTAACGTGCTTGCGACGATCGACAGGGTTCGCAAGAAGGGGATTGGCGTTGTCTTCATCTCGCACAATGTGCGTCATGCAATGGCGGTTGGTGATCGTTTCACGGTCTTGAACCGTGGTCAGACCCTTGGTACGGCCCTGCGTGGCGAGATCGAGCCCGAGGCATTGCAGGAAATGATGGCCGGCGGCCAGGAACTTGCCGAACTCGAAGGGTCGCTTGGCGGAACGGTGTAAACGCGCAAGGGAAAACAAGCATGACGAAACAGTCATCACTCTTGGTCAAACCAGCGCGTTCACACGGGCTGGTTAGCGAGGTTACGCCTGAATCGGCTGACTGGACCTATGTCGGTTTCCAGGTCTACCGATTGGCAAAGGGCGAAAGCGTCACCGATCATCTTGCAGATCGGGAAACGTGTTTGGTCTGGCTGACCGGTACCGGCAAGGCTTCGGCAGGAGAAACCAATTATGGTGTAATGGGCGGCCGTAAATCGGTATTCGAGGGCGAACCCGCAGCGCTATATGTTCCGGCTAATTGTCCCTGGGCAGTAACGGCGGAGACCGATCTCGAATTGGCAATATGTACCGCTCCTGGAAATCCCGGCAGTGGCCCGCCTCGCGCAATCCTTC
This sequence comes from Pseudomonadota bacterium, assembly GCA_039030215.1. Lineage (GTDB taxonomy): Bacteria > Pseudomonadota > Alphaproteobacteria > Rhizobiales > Rhizobiaceae > BOKV01. The sequence continues at coordinate 2,260 of JBCCEP010000079.1, read as the reverse complement.
CCACCGATCTTTCCAAGGAAACCCGCGGCAAGGGATCCAACACACGATATGTCACCAATATTCTGCCGGAAGATCAGCCGGCAGATTCCCTGCTGGTGGTAGAGGTGATTACGCCGGCAGGCCATTCCTCCTCCTACCCGCCTCACAAGCATGATGTTGATAATCTTCCAGAGGAGACCCTGCTGGAAGAGACCTATTATCATCGGCTTAACCCACCGCAGGGCTTTGCATTTCAGCGAGTCTATACCGATGATCGTTCTCTCGACGAGGCCCTGGCAGTGGAGGATGGCGACGTGGTGATGGTGCCCCGGGGCTACCACCCTTGTGCCGCCTGTCATGGCTATGATCTCTACTATCTAAATGTCATGGCCGGCCCCAAGCGCATGTGGAAGTTCAACAACGCCAAGGAACATGAATGGCTGCTTGAGGCCTGACCTTAAAGTCTAACCGGCCTCATTCAGCGGCCTGGGCACAAAAGCAGGATGCACCGATTGGCCGGTCGGCACGGCTTTCTGCCAATGCAAGCCGTTGTGCAATCAACCTACCTTCTGTTGTTTCCGTCATCCCCATTTGGGAAAGGCAGTCGTTCAGGCCGCGCAAACTCCAGACATTGTCCGGATGTATCTGCGCCCTGCTGAGTTCGCTATCCAGCCCCAGATCTTCGCGATAGACGGCTTCCGCCTCCTCGACATGACCCTGCTCCAGCAACAGCGCACCAAGCGCGTGACGGCTTGGCTGCATCCAGCCCCAGGGCTCGTCATAAGGCAGGGCATCCTCTGCCTTGACGGCATCGCGCAACCGCGCAAATGCAGTTTCGCAATTGCCCTTGCGATATTCGATCTCGCCGTCGAGCATGGGTTCGGCAACGGTGAACTGCTCCAAGCACAGAACATTATGCAGGCGGCGTTCTTCCGGCATCCGGTCTCGTGCAGCATGGAATAGTTTACGCTGTTTTTCTGCTTCCTCGACATTACCCAGCGCCGCATTGGCCACCCCCTTGGCATAATGCAGCGTTGCCACGAGATTTGCATAAAGTGCTTCATCGTCAGGTAGCGGCTCATCAATGATTTGCTGCCACCGGCCAAACCGAATAAGCACATGCACCCAGATTGCCAAATAGCTTTCGAAGAAATCAGCAAAGGGCGGTGACTCGACCCGCAACAATTCTTCCGGTGTCACCTCGACAAGTTCCCGTGCGGCGCGCCAGGCGGGCTCGAATTGGCCAAGAAACATCGCCCCGTAAACCGCAAAGTGATAGTTGTGGATGCGGTAGCCGGTATAGATCGAATAGACACCTCTGCGCTCAAGCGCCTTTCGGTCAACCTTTGTTGCCTGCCAGTTCCAGTGAAAGACGTCACGATAATGGCCGCACTGGATGTCGATATGGGTCGGCATGTGGATCAGATGTCCGGCATCGGGCACGAGTTCGCGCAAGGCGTCACCTGCTTTCAGTGCTTTCTCAGGCAGCGGCGACATCTCCATCAGGTGCACATAAAGATGCAGGATGCCGGGATGCTTCATGGCGTCCGGGATTTCCTCCATCGCCGATTCCAGAACTGCCTGCGCCTCTAGTGTACCGGCATTTTTTGCAGGCTCTCCGGTTTCCTGGTCCCACATCCGCCAGGGTGTCCGGTTCATGATCGCCTCTGCATAGATCGTCCTCAGATCCAGATCGTCGGCATGGGAAAGGTGGACGCCTTTCATGGCCTCGGCAAATGCATCATTCCACTTGCGCATGACCTTGATATCTTCAGGTTCGCGCTGAGGAAATCTTGCTGGCAACGCCTTGATCAGATCGCGTTCCGCCGGGGTCACCGCATCGACGAGTGCGAGGGCAGCCTGGGTGGCATCATAACATGTCGCCAGGGAGTCCCGCCGCATCGCCTCATCGCGTCTTTCCCAGGGCATGTTGTAATTTGGACCGGTGGCATAAGCGACACCCCAATGCGCCATGGCACAATCAGGATCGGCCTCGATTGCCTTGTTGAAGCAATCAATCGCCTCGTCATGAAAATAGGAGTAACACCACACAAGGCCCCGATCGAACCACTTCTGGGCTTCTGCAGAGGAAGTGGTTACCCGGCGCGCATATACATCAACATCATAATATTCCATGTGCTTTCACCCTCTCGCGCCAATTGCGACCATCTTTAGATTCTGCATTTGATGAGCAGGTAAGTGAACCGCATTTTTGCCGGCTTGTCACATTGCTAATGCGTCAACGGGCGAAAGCATTGATAGAATCAGGCTGCGTATGCGT
>JBCCEP010000078.1:0-12343 GCA_039030215.1 Pseudomonadota bacterium | reverse complement strand
GCAGGAAGTGCTGCTCGATCGCGAGAGCGGCTATACGATGCTGGTCGAGCCCGGCAATGTGATTACCTTGGCCGGGGAATCGAGCCCATCTTCGGGCACAGCACCCAGCCGCGCCCCGCAAATGCCCGCCTATCATCTGTGTCACGGAACCAATTGCGGTATCACCATGGTGAACATTGGTGTCGGGCCGTCCAATGCCAAGACGATCACCGATCACATCGCTGTGTTGCGTCCACATACCTGGCTGATGCTGGGTCATTGTGCCGGTCTGCGTAATAGCCAGTCCCTGGGGGATTATGTTCTGGCTCACGCCTATGTCCGCGAGGACAATGTCCTTAATGATGACCTGCCGGTCTGGATTCCGATCCCGGCGCTTGCCGAGGTGCAGATAGCGCTTGAAACTGCCGTCGCAGAAACAACGGGTCTGGCAGGCTATGAACTGAAAAAAATCATGCGCACCGGCACCATTGCCACCATTGACAACAGAAACTGGGAATTGCGGGATCAATCCGGCCCGGTCCAGCGCCTTTCGCAATCGCGTGCGATCGCACTCGACATGGAGTCAGCAACAATTGCGGCCAATGGATTCCGGTTCAGAGTTCCCTATGGAACGTTGCTTTGCGTTTCCGACAAACCCTTGCATGGCGAATTGAAACTGCCGGGTATGGCGACTGATTTTTATACGAGGCAGGTTGCGCAGCATCTGACAATCGGTATCCGGGCGCTGGAGAAATTGCGTGACATGCCTTCCGAGCGATTGCATTCCAGAAAATTAAGAAGTTTCGACGAAACTGCGTTTCAATAAACTTCCGCCGGAGCCGCTTGATTTACGTCACAGACCTACTGGCTTTGAAGTACCTATTGAGAAACATTTATTGAGCTTTGCGGAATAGGGCCATGTTCAGAGTATTTCGGTTTCTGCTGCTGGCGGCAATGATTGGTACCAGTCTTGTCATTATTGCAGGCTTTTTTGGTGCAATTCATCCCGCCTTCGATACGCTTTCAAATTTCAGGCTGCATTTGGCAGTTTTGCTGGTTCTGATGGCGGTCATGTGGACATTTACATGCAGCCGCGTTCCCGCACTATTGTTTGCGCTGATCGGATTCTTTGCGATCGCCAGCGCCAGTTCGGGTCTACCCATTCCGAGCGGATCGGCGCAGGCCAGCACAAGCAGCCAGACCCATCGCCTGTTTGTGATGAATTTGTTCTGGGCAAATCAGACGCCGGAGGCGGTGATATCAAAGATCATTGAATCAAAAGCAGATATTGTCATGCTGATGGAATTTGGTCATTCTTGGCCAAGCAATATTTCGAAACTGTCAGCAAGCTATCCCTACCAATTTCACTGTGCGGTACATTACGGCACTGGCGGTGTGATCACGCTGTCCCGATATCCGCTCAAGGCGGAACCGAGATATTGCGGCACCTATGGCTCATTGGGACTTGCAGATACGGAAATAGAGGGAACAATTGTCACGCTCGGTGCAGTTCACCTGCGTTGGCCGTGGCCGGCGAGCGGGCCACGCCTGATCGACGAGCAGACGCCCTATCTGATGGCGACCGGCGAAAATGCGCTCATTGCCGGGGACTTCAACTCCGTCACCTGGAGCCATTCCATGGCGCGATTTGCAAAGGCAGGCGATCTGGACATCGTCGGGAATATCGGCCCGACCTGGGGGCCGAGCCTGAGAATAATGGGTCATGATCTGCAATGGCCGCGACGGTTCGGGCTACCGATCGACAATGTCATGTCGAAGGGCAAAGTCGATATTGTCAGCGCAACCACCCTCGAACCGCTCGGTAGCGATCATCTGCCGATACTGGTCGATTTTCAGATTAGATAGCAGCGTCACATATTGGTATAGACGGGTCCCTCGCCTCCCTGCGGTGGCGTCCAGTTGATGTTCTGGTTGGGGTCCTTGATATCACACGTCTTACAGTGGACGCAGTTTTGAAAGTTTATGACAAATTTGGCATCCTCTGTTGAAGTACCAACAATCGCATTCCCATCACTGTCGACCCATTCATAGACGCCTGCCGGGCAATATCGGGCCGAAGGTCCAGCGTATACACCGAGAGCCGAACTCTTCTGTAACTCCAGGTTAGTGACTTTCAGATGCGCCGGCTGATCCTCGGAATGATTGGTGTTGGACAAAAATACCGATGAAAGCCTGTCGAAGGTTAATTTGCCGTCGGGCTTGGGATAGTCGATTGGAGTACAGCCTGCGGCCGGTTCCAGTGTCGCGTAATCCGGTTTGCCGTGACTCATTGTGCCAAATGGCGACCAGCCGCCAAACAGGGTGTTGCACCACATGTCAAAACCACCTGCCATGATACCCAGTGGTGTCCCGAATCTGGACCAGAGCGGCTTTGCATTGCGGACTTTCTTGAGATCCTTGCCAATCGGGCCCGACCGCCATTCCGCGTCATATTCGGCCAGTTCATCACCGGCACGACCGGCCGCCAATGCCTCATTTGCTTTTTCTGCCGCAAGCATCCCCGACAATATCGCATTGTGGGACCCCTTGATCCGGGGCACATTCACGAAGCCAGCGGAGCAACCGATCAAAGCGCCCCCAGGGAAGACCAGCTTCGGTACCGACTGCCATCCGCCCTCGGTAATCGCCCGTGCACCATAGGAAATGCGCTTGGCATCTTGGAAGACACCGCGAACCTTGGGGTGTGTCTTGAACCGTTGAAATTCCTGAAACGGTGAAAGGTACGGGTTTTTGTAGTTCAAATGGACCACAAAACCCACGGCAATGAGATTGTCTTCAAGATGGTACAGAAAGGAACCACCACCGGTGGAACTGTCCAAAGGCCAGCCGAAGGAATGCTGGACCAGGCCCGGTTTGTGGTTTTCCGGTTTGACTTCCCACAGCTCCTTCAGCCCTATCCCGAATTTCTGTGGCTCGCTGTCGCGGCCCAGATCGAAATCAGCAATCAACTGCTTGGCGAGCGAACCGCGCACGCCCTCACCGATCAGTACATATTTGCCCAGCAGCGCCATGCCGCGCTCGAAATTCGGACCGGGTTTACCGTCGCTGTCCAAACCCATATCGCCGGTAGCCACGCCGATGACCGCGCCTGCGTCATTGTAGATGACTTCAGCGGCAGCGAATCCGGGATAGATTTCCACGCCCAAAGCTTCCGCCCGGGTTCCAAGCCAGCGGCAGACATTGCCGAGGGAAACGATGTAATTGCCGTGATTGTTCATCAAGGGCGGCATGGCAAAATTCGGCAGGCGGAAGCCACCATTTTGCGTCATCAAAAAGAATTCGTCGCGATTAACCTCCGTCTTGAACGGATGATCGGGATCGTCCTTCCAATCTGGCAGGAGCTGATTAATGCCGATGGGGTCAACGACTGCGCCTGAGAGAATATGTGCGCCAACCTCCGCGCCTTTCTCCAGAACGACTACAGAAAGATTCGCGTTGAGCTGCTTCAAGCGAATTGCCGCAGACAATCCAGCAGGACCCGCACCCACGATGACAACGTCAAACTCCATGCTCTCGCGTTCAGGGATTTCCATTTCCTCGGCCATCTGCCCTCCAGATCCAGCAGCACTTTTTCTTCATGTGATCACACATTTGGCTATATGTGAATTACGTGGGTTAAGATATGCCATAACAATTGAAATCTTGTCAGCGGACAATTGAGACATGTTTCGTCCGTCACACGACAATTTTGACAGCCCGATTACACTATTTGTAAAATAGATGCCTTCGCAGCTGCGTCAAACCAGACAAATTGGCGCGTTGGACCAATATGACACTTCAGGAGTGATGGTTTGGATCCAGTATCCGGCAAAGAAGACGGACATGATGAAGGCACAGCTATTGATAAGCTGCGTTTTCAACTTGAATTGGGCGTTGATGTCGCAATCGACGAGACGCCGATTGATCGCTTTGCTGAAAGCCAGGCAGCCAAACAGGCAGCAATCCAGCGTGCTTCAGCCAAACAAGCCGAAAGCAATAAACCCTCCGGCAGACAAGCACCTTCTCGTATAAGAGAGCCCGCGCCCCGCGCCAATCGTCCGGAGATGACGATCCCCGACGACAAGGCGGCTGAAAGCGCGCGTGATATTGCCGGAAAGGCGAAAAACCTCGAAGAATTGAAAACGTCGATGAGTGCGTTTGATGGCTGCAATCTTCGCTTGAGCGCCAAGACCACGGTATTTGCCGATGGTAATCCTGAAGCGCGTATCATGATGATCGGCGAAGCGCCTGGCCGTGACGAGGATATTCAGGGCCTGCCCTTTGTAGGCCGGTCCGGTCAACTGCTTGACCGGATGCTGGCCGCCATCGGGCTTGACCGCACAACTGTCTATATTTCGAACGTGATTGCATGGCGCCCACCCGGCAACCGTACGCCGACACCGCTGGAGACCGAAATCTGCCGGCCGTTCATTGAGCGTCATATTGAGCTTGCCGAACCTGAGATCCTGGTCATGCTCGGCGGAGCGTCGGCCAAAACACTGTTCAATACCAGTGAGGGCATTTTGAGAATGCGCGGCAAGTGGCGAAAACACCGATACGGCGACCGAGAAATTGATGCGATGGCGATGCTGCATCCAGCCTATCTTTTACGACAGCCTGCCCAAAAGAGCCTAGCCTGGCAGGATCTGATAAAACTCAAACTGCGCCTGGAAAACGGGTCCAGCGAAAGCTGACCAATTTTGCCTATCTGGCTTCCAGGAACGCTCGCAAAGAGACATTCGACCATTTTTCCTGATGTCTGGCTGCATTTTGCCAGCTTTCGACGATTCTTCCCGTCAGTTCATCGGTAGCGGCCAGTTCAGCCAGAACCTCGGAAGTAGCCGTGCGCAGGTTCTGCAACACTCCATCAGGAAATGGCAGGACTTCTACCGATTGCTTTTCCATCAGTTTCGTCAGGGATTGGGCATTGAACCATTCAGACTGGGTAAGGCCAACGATATTTGTGTGTGCACAGGCTGATTGGACAATTGCCTTCAGATCTTCGGACAATGCGTTCCAGGCATCAAGCGAGACCAATGCCTCTCCAGTTCCGTTCGGCTCATGCCAGCCCGGGAAATAGTAGTAATCGGCCACTTTCTGGAAGCCCATGGCCATATCGGAAAATGGACCGAGAAATTCCGTGGCATCCAGCAATCCGGACTGCATAGCCGAGAAGATTTCACCTGGCGCCATGGCAACAGGAACGGCGCCAAATTTCTCGATCACCCGGCCGCCCAGACCCGGTATGCGCATTTTCAAGCCCTGAAAGTCTTCAATGGTGTTGATCTTGCGCTTGAACCATCCACCCATCTGGAAACCGGTATTGCCGGACATGAATGGTTTCACGCCTGAAGATGCATAAAGTTCGTCCCAAAGCGCCTGGCCGCCGCCATGATAGATCCAGGCCATGTGTTCGGGTGGCGTCAATCCAAACGGACCGGCGGTAAATAAAGGGGCGGCAGCGAATTTACCGCCCCAAAAAACCGGGGCCGTATGTGCAAGTTCCGCCGTGCCGCTGGCAACTGCGTCAAAGGTTTCCAGTGCGGGCACCAGCTCCCCTGCGGCGAACAATTTTACCGTCAGCTTGCCATCCGACATGGTCGTGATCTGGTCTGCCAGCATCTGGGCTGAAATACCGGGGCCCGGCAGGTTTTTTGGCCAGGAGGTCACCAGTTTCCATTCGATGTTGCCGGAGGCCAGTGCCGGCATTGCCAAGGCCGGTGAAACGGCACCGGCGGTAATTGCGCTCAATGCATTGCGGCGTGAAATATTCATAAAGCTTCCTTCCAAAAATCAATAAAGTGATGAACCGGCCCATGGCCCTTGCCGATATTGAGGGCGTCTGCGGCAGAAATTGCCCTTGTGAGCCAGTCCTTTGCTGCCTCCACCGCTTCGGGTGGTGACATATCCTGGGCCAGATTTGCCGCGATTGCCGAAGACAGGGAGCATCCGGTGCCGTGGGTATTTGAAGTATCAATGCGGTCGCTCTCAAACCAGAATTCAGAACCCTCCCACACCAGGAAATCACGGCTGGTATCGGCCTCTGTATGCCCGCCCTTGACCAGAACGCCGACGTCCTGGTTTTCTCTGCTGATCAGAAGCGCCTGATGGCGCACCTCCTCGTCGCTACCCGCAACAGGCATTGCGGTCAGCCGCGCAGCCTCGTGAAGGTTGGGCGTGACCAGCGTGGCGAGCGGGAAAAGCTTTCGCTTGAGTGTTTCGACAGCCTCGTCGGCGATCAGCGGATCGCCGCTGGCTGCGACCATGACCGGATCGACAACAATATTCCTTGCCTTCCAGTTCGCCAAGCCATCGGCAACGACGTCAATGATCGCCGATTGCGACAGCATGCCGACCTTGACCGCGTCGACATCAAGATCGGAGAACACGGCATTCATCTGGGCGCGAATAAAGTCCGTCGGCACGTCGTGAATAGCGTCGACGCCTTGCGTGTTTTGTGCCGTCAGCGCGGTGATTACGCTTGCCGCATAGACCCGGTTTGCAGACATGGATTTCAGGTCAGCCTGAATACCAGCGCCGCCACCGGAATCAGAACCGGCAATGGTCAGGACAATGGGTATTGAACTCATTGTGCATTCCTCGCCTTGGCGATCAATGTCGACAAGCTGCTTGCGGCTTCCCTGACATCGGGTGCCATATAGATCGCGGAGATGATTGCGACGCCGTCCGCCCCTGTCTCAATCAATCTTTCGAGATTTTCGGCGGTGATGCCTGCTATGGCACCAATCGGCAGGCCTGGAGCCTCAGACCGGACAATGTCAGCAAGTTCACGCCATCCATCGACGCCGATGGAGACGGGATTGTCCTTGGAGGCTGTATCAAAGACGCCTCCAATACAGGCATAGTCAATTTTCCCGATTGGTAGCGACCGGGCATCTTCATGGGTCTTTACCGTAAGGCCGATGATTGCGTCGTCTCCAAGCAGTTGACGGGCGGCTTCAGGATGCATGTCGGATTGGCCCAGATGCACGCCATGCGCCCTGGCTTCGATCGCGATTTGGGGATGGTCATTGATCAGTAGTGGAACATCCGACTCTGAAGTGGCGGACAGAATCGCCTTCGCATTGCGTATCTGATCGGCGGCGTCAGCGAGTTTGTCGCGATATTGCAGCAGGGTCACGCCGCCGGCGACGCTCGCCGCTGCAAGTTCCGCAAGATCGCGGCCATCGGTTCGTTCGGGATCGAGAATGCCATATAGGGACAGATCGACTTTATTCATTTATCCGGGCTCGCTGTGATATGGTTTCTGTCTGGAGATTTGCCAAATTGTCGAGAAAAGCGGGAAGAAAACTGCCCGGGCCGGACGCAGTTTCGGATGCCAATTCACCGGCCACGCCAAACCAGACCAGACCAGCTAGCGCAGCAATCCGCGGCGACGGCGATACTGCGCTGAGCGCTGCAATCAAGGCTCCGAGCGCACATCCGGTCGCGATGGTGCGGTCCATGAATGAATGTCCATTCGCTACCTTCACTATAGAGCCGTCACATTGGATTTCGTCGGTGACGCCGGTAATCACAAGGCATTGGGTCGTTGAGTTGCTGAGTGCTTCATATTCACGCCGGTTGACCTTAAGGATCACGTCTCCCTGCTCCAGCAATTCCCTGGCAAAAGCCAGGCGTGGCGGCGACAATTCACATTTGACCGGATCAAGGATAATGGGGATTCCGTTATCGCGGGCAGTCTGAACCGATAATCGAATAGCTTGGATACGCGTATCGTCAAGCGTTCCGAGATTGACAAGCAAGGCCCGGCTTGCAGCAGTGAAAAACGGAACTTCTTCTGGTGAAATTGTCATCGAAGCCGTTCCGCCGCAGGCCAACAGGACATTTGCTGTAATCTGCTGTGCAACAGAATTTGTGATGCAATGCACCAATGGCGATTGGCGGCGCAATTCCTCGATCGCATCGAAGGCAAGCGCAATATCATCTGCAATGGAATCTTTTTGCAACATCTGGTTCCAGCATTTTGGATCATGCTGGTGCGCGGAATTCCGGAAGCCTGTTCAGGTTGCCTCATTCCCTACGCCGGCACGATCCGGATCAGGTTCAAAGAGTTGGCTAATCGCCTCTCAGCCCATTGGGGCACCTCCATGAGATAATGTGGCAATAGCGCTAATTGACCTGCGTTTCAAGGGAAACGGTATTTGGGTCCGAATAGAGTGTCGCCACTGCGGCGATTATCACGACCAACAGCATAGCGACGGCCATAGCTATATTGATCGCCATATGGGCGTTCTTTGACAGGTCCAGCCGATGCAGGGAGAAACCGGCATACAGCCATAGGAGATGGATCGGTAGCCAAATCATGTTCATGATAAGAAACTTTATCGCGATCTCGCCGACCAGATTATCTGCCCAGAACGGAAAGCCCGTAAAGAAGGTGGTGTTGACAACATAGGCCTTTGGATTGATCGGCTGAAGCGCAACTCCACCGAGGAATCCGGGCGACTTTTCGGAATGAATGAAGGCCAGTTTCGATCCCGCAAATGCGATTTTTGTCGCGATATAGAACAAATAGCCAAGCGAAACCGCAAACAGGACAGTTCGGACATAGGGGACCGAAAACAACAGCCCTGCCAATCCGGATACCACAGCAAAAGCGACCAGGTTATTGCCCAGAAACAGACCTGCGACATAGGCAAGCCCGGCACGGAAACCAAATCCGGCACCGACGCCGGCGGCAGACAAGACCCCCGGCCCCGGCGTGATGATCAGGAAAAATACCGCCAGCGTAAAAGCGAGCATGAACCCTCCGATTTCACGTTAGCGGATCAAGTGCGCCGCGCTGCGATCATCTCCCACACCTTGGACGGGATCGCAGGCATGTCGATATGGTCGATGCCATACTCGGAATTGAGTGCATGAACAACTGCATTCATGACTGCCGGGCAAGCGCCGATCGTACCGGCTTCGCCAGCACCCTTTATGCCGAGTGCATTGGTGGTGGATGGAACGTTGCGGGTCTCGAAATGAAAATTCGGAATATGCTGCGCCAATGGCATGGAATAATCCATGAAGGTCGCTGTCAGCAATTGGCCGTCCTCGTCATAAACGACATGCTCATTGAGACATTGGCCGATGCCCTGTACGACGCCACCGTGAATCTGTCCGGCAAGCAATAGTGGATTTACCGTCACCCCATAATCATCGACGATGGTATAGGCGACGATTTCTGTTATTCCGGTATCGGGATCGATCTCCACTTCGCAGATATGCGTACCGTTCGGATAGGTGGCTTCGCTTTGGTGGACATTGGCATCTGCTTTCAGGTCATCAGGATCCTTTGCTGACTTAGCCAGGTCGGCAAAACTGACAAACCTGTCCGTACCTGCAATTTTTGCCTGACCGTCATTCAGCTCGATGTCCGACGGCGCAGCCTCCAGCTGATCGGCGGCCAGTTTACGAATTTTTTCTGCGAGTAGTTCGCTTGCCTTGACTGCCGAAACGCCGCCCAGTGGAACCGAACGCGATCCACCGGTACCACCGCCTTTTGCAAGTTCATCGGTATCGCCCTGGCGTACCTCGATTTGTTCATAACTCAGGCCCAATTTCTCGCCTGCAAGCTGGGCATAGGCGGTGCCGTGACCCTGGCCATTGGTCTGTGTGCCGATCTTCAGCGTTACATTGCCGTCCTCCTGCAATTCGAGAAAAGCTGCCTCCGAACCGGCAAATGCACAGGCCTCAATAAAGGTTGCCATACCGATACCGCGTATTTTGTTGCGGTCACGTGCTTCCGCCGCACGATTATCAAACCCTGCCCAATCCGAGCGTTCCAGCGCCAGGGTCATGTGGCCGTTAAATTCCCCGGTATCAAACTCGCGTTTTCCGGGCGAAAGGTATGGCATCTGATCCGGTCTGACGAAATTCCGACGGCGAATTTCCTCTCTGGCCAGCCCCATTTCCAGAGCACATTGATCGACAAGGCGCTCAATCAGATAGGCGGCCTCGGGCCGCCCTGCCCCACGATAGGCATCCGTTGGTGTAGTGTTGGAAAAAACACCCTTGATCTCGCAGAACATGCTCGGGATATCGTAGACGCCAGTTGTCATCGAGATACCGAGAGTCGGTATGAAGGGGCCATAGAAATGGAGATAGGCTCCCATTGCCGCCAGCAGGTCGACCTCGATTGCCAGAAACTTTCCCTGCGCGTCCATCGCCATTCTGGCCGTGGTGACATTGTCCCTGCCATGGGCGTCGGCGACAAAATGCTCGCTTCGATCACATTTCCACTTCACCGGCCGCCCCAACCGCCTGGCTGCTTCCATCGCCAGCGGATATTCGCGATAGGCAAATGTCTTGGTGCCAAATCCGCCACCGACATCACCGGTCTGGACACGGATCATTGCCTTATCGACCCCAAATATCTTGGCAAGGGGATCACGCATCCCGTGCACGCCCTGCGATCCGACTTGCAGGGACCATCGGTTTTCAGCCTCCTTCCAGGTCGCTATGCAGGCGCGAGGCTCAATGTAGTTGCAGATCAAACGGTTGTTTACGACAGTGATTTCCGTGATGTGGTCGGCTTTGGATAAGGCCGATTTCGTTGCTTCGGCATCCCCGCGATGAACGGTGAAGGCGAGATTGGTGCCGGCATCCTCATAGACAAGGGGTGCATCATCTTCCAGGGCGGCTGTTGTATCCGTTACGGCCTCAAGAGGTTCGTAATCGACTTCTATCAGCTCCGAAGCATCCCGTGCGATGGCGATGTTGTCGGCGACGATAAATGCAATCGCTTCTCCGACGTGGCGGACGACTTCGTGGCAAAGAACTGGAATGTCACGGCGCGCGCAGAACGAACCATCTGGCTGGGTTGCCAGCGTCTCGCACTCAATCGGACCAAGATGGGCGATGTCGGCGCCTGTCAGGACAAGATGAACACCCGGATGGCTGGTGGCATCCTCAACATTTGTGATGGTGAAACGGGCATGGGCATAGGGAGAACGAAGAACATATCCATGTAGCTGGCCGTCGACTGAAAAGTCATCCGTAAACTGACCCTGCCCGGTAATCAGCGCATTATCCTCCTTCCTCCGAAGCGGAGTACCGATGCCGAATTTCGCATGCGAGACATTGTTCATATGGCTTCTCCAAGGGGGAATTCAGGAAATGCGACAGGTCCAGCAAAAATTGCTAAACAACAGGAAACCCAGATAGCTTGATTACCAGCCGCCGTTCATTTGAACAACATAGGTAATGCAGCGACAGTTTCCATGACGGTATTTTCGCAATGCGCTATTGTGCGGCGCAAATACCTCTGTCACTTTGAGGGCACAAGGAATTTTTCATGAGTCCATCTGCCCTGGTTCAATCCCTCAAGGGCCTGCCTGACAATGCAAAAGGTGCCGCGATCCTGATGGTTGCAGCGGGCCTGTTTGCGCTTATGACCGCACTGATAAAACTGATCGGCGAAAACCTGCATGTGACCCAGATATTGCTGGTACGACAGGCGGTGATGACCGCCATTGTCGCGCCAGCCGTTTTGATGGGGTTCCCCGGTGTTTTGGCTACGACGCGACCCGGGCTGCAACTTCTCAGGGTGGGCCTTGCCCTGGTCGCAATGCTGTGTGGGTTTACCGCCATCATCAACATGCCGCTTGCCGACGCGACCGCGATTGGATTTGCCAAGAGCTTCTTTGTGACAATTTTTGCGGTGATCATCCTGTCCGAGGTGGTCGGCATAAGAAGATGGGCAGCGGTTGCCGTCGGTTTTTGCGGCGTCTTCATCATGCTTGAGCCGGGAACCGACGGGGTTACTTACTATGGCATTCTTGCACTTATCAGCGCCGCAGCAGCCGGGTTCGTGATGGTGCTGATCCGGTTGTTGTCGCGAACCGAGCGTCCTGTCACGATCCTGGCCTGGCAGGCATTTGGCGTCGGGCTGGCGATGATTGTTCCGGGAATTTATTTCTGGCAATGGCCGACCATGACGGAATGGATACTTCTGATAGCGATGGGTGGTGTCTCCTATTTGGCGCAAATGGCCAATATCAACGCCTACAAATTTGGCGAAGCTTCGGTGCTGGCGTCCCTCGACTATGTCAGGCTGTTATATGCAACCCTGTTCGGCTGGATGTTGTTTGGAAGCCTGCCAGGCTGGAACACCTGGCTCGGCGCCGGCGTGATTGTTGCAGCCTCGCTCTATACGATCTGGCGTGAAAGCCAGCGCAAGCAGAGCCTGACACGGTCTCCGGATGGACGCGGGTTTAACAATTAGTCCAGCCGGAGCTGACGATCAGGTACGCAGCGACAGGAGCTGGAAAGCCACCCTGGGGGAGAGAGCATAATGGTAAAAGCAAATCTTGTAACTGACTGTTGATCTTTGGAGGGTACTGAGAAATGGCAG
>JBCCEP010000077.1:0-12398 GCA_039030215.1 Pseudomonadota bacterium | reverse complement strand
GGAAGAAGCCTTCAGGCTTTGCGATGTCACCGACGATCACGCAAATGCCATCGGAGCAACAAACACATTGTGGCTTGAAGGCAATCGCTTGTTTGGATCAAACACCGACAGCTATGGCTTTTCTACCAACCTCGATGACCAGGTGCCCGGATGGGATGCGGCGGATACCGCATTGATATTGGGGGCTGGTGGTGCATCAAGAGCAATTATTCATGCGATTCAGCAAAGGAAGATTCCTAGAATATTCCTCGCAAACAGAACGAGAAGCCGGGCCGAACGTCTTGCTGCCCATTTCGGACCCGGTGTCATCCCCGCCGACATGCAGGAAGTACCGTCCCTGCTGGGAGAATCCGGGCTGATCGTCAACACGACTTCTTTGGGCATGACAGGCCATGAACCGTTGGACGTTGGATTGGATAATGCCCCTCGAGAATGTGTCGTTTCTGATCTGGTTTACACACCACTTGAGACGCCTTTCCTGGCACAGGCACACAAGCTGGGCCTGCGCACGTCAGATGGCTTGGGCATGCTACTGCATCAGGCGGTTCCCGGTTTTGCAAGATGGTTCGGTATTGAGCCAAAAGTGGATCAGGCGCTTCGTAATCATGTTCTTGCGGTTTTGTCGCGGCGGAACAATCCACGAGACGAAGGCGAAGCTGGCTAACAGAAATTGAGGAACCCTGCTTGATGTATGTGCTTGGCCTTACCGGCTCGATTGCAATGGGAAAATCAACGGTCGCCCAGATGTTCCGGGATATACATATACCTGTGCATGATGCCGATGCCAGCGTTCATTCGCTTTATCAAGGCAAAGCTGCGCCGTTGATCGAGAGAGAGTTCCCGGGCACTACCGATAGAGGCGTTGTCGATCGGCGGCGTCTTGGCGATATCGTGCTGAACGATCCCGAAGCGCTGAAACGCCTTGAAAACCTGATTCACCCATTGGTGCGCGAACGCGAACAGGACTTTGTCAATCATGCCCGCCGTGATCAGGCACCATTTGTTGTGCTCGACATTCCGCTTCTGTTTGAAACCGGTGCTGAAAGACGGCTCGATGGCGTAATTGTGGTAACGGCCGATCCGGCAGAACAGGAGCGCCGGGTATTGAGCCGGCCAGGAATGACACCGGAAAAATTCAGGGCAATTCTTTCCCGACAGATACCGGATAATGAAAAGCGGGCCAAAGCCGATTTCATTATTGATACCCACTCCGTGGTTGATGCTCCGGAATCAGAACTGTTTGAAAAGAACATGACAGCAACCCGATCACGGGTTGGCGAGATCGCAGACCAGATCATTTCCAGGCAATGGTTGCCGGCCCGCGTGCGAAAACCGGGCAATTAACCTGCCCAAAACCTGAATGAGCACTTTAAATTTTTTGCTTTATCGGCCAGCCTTGGCGAATCGTTACCGATCAAAATTGAAAGTCATCTGATGCGGGAAATTGTGTTCGATACCGAAACAACCGGCCTGAAGCCGGAAGAGGGCGAACGGGTTGTCGAAATCGGTGCAGTCGAACTCGTCAACCGGTTTCCCACCGGAAAGACCTATCACGTCTATATCAACCCCGATGGACGCCAGGTCCATCCCGAGGCGCTCCGGGTGCATGGTCTCAAGGATGAATTTTTGGCGGACAAGTCAAAATTTTCCGATATCGCTGATGAATTCCTGGCGTTCATTGCCGATGCGACCTTGGTTGCCCACAATGCCGGTTTTGACATGGGTTTCATCAATGCCGAATTGAACCGTCTCGATGTTGATCCGATAACCGATGATCGTGTCATCGATACACTGGCCTTGGCTAGACGCAAACATCCGATGGGTCCAAATTCTCTTGACGCGCTCTGTAATCGGTATGGGGTCGACAATTCCCGCCGCGATTTGCACGGCGCCTTGCTCGACTCTGAACTATTGGCCGAGGTCTATATCGAGATGACCGGCGGCAGACAGGCCGCTCTCGTCCTTGATCAAAAAGCCGAACAACAGACCGACACGCAAAAAAGCACCAATATCACTCGCCCAAGGCGCTCGCGGGACAAGCCGCTACCCTCCAGGCTGAGCGCTGGGGCTGAAGCCTCGCACCGAAAATTCGTTGATTCACTCGGTGAAAACCCGATCTGGGCGCGTTATCTGAACGACAGATAACCAGACAGAATCTTCTAAATGGGAGTTAGTCAGGCCTGCGCCGCCTCTGCTGCGCGTGATTGGTAAAGCCGCGCAAAGTCAATCGGATCAATCATCAGTGGCGGAAATCCGCCATTGCGCGTTGATTCCGAAATGATTTGCCGGGCAAACGGAAACAAAATCCGCGGACACTCGATCAATAGGGCAGCTTGCATGGCTTCGGCCGGAATTCCCTGTAACCGGAATATGCCAGCATAATTGAGTTCTGTGTTGAATACCATTTCCTCGCCGGCCATGGCCTTCGCTTCGAGTTGCAGTTCCACCTCGAAATTATTGTCATCCATCGCATTGGTATTGACGTTGACATTAATTGCGATCTCAGGAGATTTTTCGCGCGAACGAAGTGAATTTGGCGCGTGCGGATTTTCAAACGAAAAATCTTTCACATACTGTGCCAGCACGTTCAGCATCGGCTGAACCGGCTGTTGTGCTCCACCGCCATTGTTGGCGGTTTTGGGTTCTTCTTTCGCTTTGGTGGCTTTTGCCATGGAAATCTTCCTTAAGACGCGTTGAATACACTGCAGATATGCAGAATGTCATGAAAATCATTTGCGCGGCTGGCTATCACGTCGCACCCGCTTTCTCAAGCCAGTCTTTGCAAACTATGCCGAATCCGGGTCATTTATTGTCGTCTGTTGTTCGCCAGGGCGTATCTTTGCTGGGTTCCCCATAATATTCGTCGGGATCAAGATCGATAACATCTTCTTTGGGCTGGTTCCCCGCAGATTGCGCATTGGTATAGCCACCGACAGTCACAATATTGAGATTCCTTACCAGGAACTGCCAAAGCGCGTTTCGAATGGCGGGAACAAACAAGGCAAATCCGATCGTATCAGTCACGAAACCGGGCGTTAGCAACAAGACTCCAGCAACAAGGATCATGGCACCATTCCCAAGCTCCTTGCCGGGAAGTCTGTTTTGCTCCATTTCCGTGCGAATTCTCGACAGGATCGCAAATCCTTGAATTCTCAACAAGATTGAGCCGATAACCGCAGTCAGAAAGATCAAAGCCAATGTCGCGACCACACCGATTTCGCCGCCAACAAGGATGAAGACGGTAATTTCCAATATCGGAACAACCAGCAGGAGAAATGGAATAAATGAGAAACGCATTCTAAAAACCAATCGGAAATTCGTACGCTATGTTATTTGTCGCAGGTCATAATATGCAATTTATCTGGTAAAATGCATAATCAGGAGATAGGGATCACTGGCTTCACATTGAATGGGTCCTTTGAAAGTTTTTATAAAGTGTTTATATCAATCTGAACGTGGCAAGGGTACGTTAGGATCTCATGGACATATTCGGCGATTTTACAACACTACTTACACTGGCGATCGCAGTATTCATATTTCTGCGGCTGCGTTCCGTGCTGGGAAAACGTACCGGGCATCAGCGTCCGCCATTTGATCCTGAAGAGCTGAAAAACAATCGTTCAGCCAACGAGATGCCGGGCAATGACAATATTGTCACCCTGCCAAATCGCGGCGGCAAGGGCGCTGCAGCTTCGAGCGAGGCTGCGGATGGTGCTGCAATTGATGCAATCGCAAAGCCCGGGTCGAAATTAAACGACCAGCTCAAGAAGTTGACGGCATCAGATCCGTCCTTCAGTCCGGAGGAATTTCTGGGTGGTGCCAGACTTGCCTATGAAATGATCGTGACCGCATTCGCGGACGGGGATCGAAAAACCTTGAAAAACCTGCTCTCTCGCGAGGTCTATGAC
The DNA here is from genome assembly GCA_039030215.1 of Pseudomonadota bacterium. Lineage (GTDB taxonomy): Bacteria > Pseudomonadota > Alphaproteobacteria > Rhizobiales > Rhizobiaceae > BOKV01. Next base: position 8,490 of record JBCCEP010000077.1, on the reverse strand, counting down.
GGTTTTTCCGGGGCCATATCCGATCGCGAATCAAGAGGCGAGGAAATCAGGTCTACTTTTGTGGGAATTGACGATGCGACAATAAAGTCGGCCGAAGTCATCGGAAATGATGAACGGGTGACGGTCAGATTTGTCAGCCAGATCATTTCTGCGACCTACAATGCATCAGGCGAAGTCGTGGACGGCGATCAGGAACAAATCGCGGAAGTAATCGATATCTGGACATTTGCCCGGGATGTAAGGTCGAGAGATCCAAACTGGAAACTGGTGGCAACAGAATCCGACGGCTGACGGCCATTATTGTGTTTCACCAGGATCTGAACCCATGCGTGAACCAACAGCAAATCCGTCAGATGAGTTTCTGAAACATTATCGCAAAAGCAGTTTTGCTTCGATTGATGGCTGGCGGGATGACGACCATATCGCTGCCTTTGCTTGTTTTCGTGTTTCCGCCAGAAAATTACTGGAGCAAAGCTACAAGCAGGGAAATTTCGGCCCGCTAATCCCGGAATTGTCGAAGATAGCCAGTGACAGCCTGGATGCACCTTACGGCGAACGGATGGATAACTCGGTCGCCAGGGAGTTGTTCGAAAATCATTTTGTTCCTTATCGTCACCTTGGAAGTGAATCGGAAAGGTTTTCTGGATTTGTAACCGGCTACTACGAACCGGAAATTGACGCCTCGCTGACCCGAACAGCAAGTCATTCGGTTCCCCTCTATGCACGGCCTGCCGATCTTGTTGAAATAAATAGCGAAATCCGTCCAGATGATTGGGATGAAACATACCGCTATGCGCGTAAGCGCGAAGACGGCTATGAGCCCTATTTCGATCGGGCACAGATCGAACAGGGAGCGTTGTCCGGCAGAGGACTGGAAATCGCGTGGATCGAAAACCCGGTAGATGCGTTCTTCATTCACATCCAGGGTTCGGCAAGGCTGAGATTTGCCGGCGGCAAATCCCGGCGGCTATCCTATTCTGCAAAAAACGGCCACCCCTATACATCAATCGGTTCGATTCTTGTTCGAGACGGTTTAATGGCGAAAGAACAGGTAACAATGGACACGCTTCGTTCCTGGATGAAAAAAAATCCGGCGGCTGCCACAAAATTGATGCGACAGAACCGATCTTACATTTTCTTCAGTCTCCAGGATGATACCGATCCTTCCCTGGGGCCGGTAGGTGCAGCTTCCGTGCCACTGACACCAGGCCGCAGCCTCGCTGTTGATCACACGCTTTTCACCTACGGAATGCCTGTATGGCTCAAGACCAGGAATCCATTGCCGGGACAGGCCAGCCCATATCAGCGGCTGATGATCGCACAGGACACCGGATCTGCCATCAGGGGACCGGCGCGAGGCGATATCTTTGTCGGCTCAGGTGATGAGGCGGGAATGGTCGCCGGTTCAATTCGCCATGATTGCGAGTTCATTGTGCTGTTGCCGGTGATGAACCGGGAAACCGCGACACAATGAGCGCAAACCGCAGGAAGCCGGGAAAGATTTCGCCGGAAGACATGGCGCTCTGGCGCAAGATTGTTGATTCGGTAAAGCCGCTGCACCAGTCTACGGTGCCATCTGATCTTGACGATGCGCTTGAAAACGATGCGAAACCTGTGCCGCCAAGGCCGGTTACCGCAAATCCGGTCAAGCGATATAGCCAGCCAACGGCAATGCCCTATCAGCCTCCGTCTTCGGCTTCCACAACCGGCCAATTCAACTCCGGGACAAAGCGCCTCGACGACAAGACAATTCGGAAGCTTCGCAAGGGCAGGCTAGAAATTGACGCAACCTTGGATTTGCACGGTATGGCACAAATTCAGGCCCATCGTTCATTGATAGACTTCATTGAACGCGAACAACGCAATAACTCTCGAATGATCCTGGTCATTACCGGCAAGGGAAAGGCCGGGCAGGGCATATTGCGCGATGCTGTTCCAAGGTGGCTGTTGGAACAACCCCTGCGTGACCTTGTCAGCGGCTGGCGCAATTCCAACCTCAATCACGGTGGGGAAGGCGCTTTATATGTCCGGCTCAAGAGGCCTGCGGTGACAAGGGGTAACCGAAGATGACGCCGTTGGGCAGGCACATACGCATGCTGCGCGCAAGGAAGGGCGTCACGCAAAAGCAAATGGCCGGGGAACTGGGCGTTTCCGCCGCCTGGCTGTCTGCCCTGGAACACGGCAAGCGTGGCAGACCGAGCTGGGAATTCCAGCAGCGCCTCATTCAATATTTCAATATTATCTGGGATGAAGCAGACGAATTGACCGATCTGGTCAAGATTTCACATCCTCGAATTGTGGTAGACACGTCCGGCTTGAGCCCGGAGGCAACCGAATTTGCCAATCTGGTTGCCGAACGAATTGACGCAATTTCACCGGAAGATTTGGACGAATTGATCCATCGGATCAAGGTCTGCTCAACTTCAAGACCGCGCAAGAGAAAGCGGTTTATTGAATGATTGGCAGCAATTCATCCAGCTTTTCATTGACCAGCCAGCCGTAATAGTTCTCTTTCGGAAGAACAATTTTACCGCCATCGGTCTTGGCTTTGAGTTCCTCGGCCCGCCGGCGCACATCTCCCAGATTGTAGAGTGTTGCTGTAATTCCGGGATTGGAAGAAATGTCCAGCCCCGCGATCTGGGCATAGGAATCGATCGAAATCCGGATTACCGCCGCCATGTAATGCAGGGTCGAATCAGGATCCATGATTGCCTTGTAGATCTCCGGCGCGCGGTCGACACTTAACTGCGGAAAACGGCTCGTACGCACCACCATGTCATTTACCCGCAAAGCCGTCAGCGGGTTGATTTGCCCAAGTCCGAAGGTTTGCCCGGCAAACAACGGCTGAAAGAAAACGCGGCCAAAGCGATCATTGGGCCAGCTCTTTCCACCGACAGCCTGGCCGCGAAAATCACTTTCCCAGACCGCTTCCCGGCAGGACCACAGATCGTAACTGTCTGTAAGTCCCTGGCACTCCGCAAACTCCGGTCTTTTCACGAAATCGGAGACTTTCTCGCCGTCATATTTGAAGGTGAGCCCGGAACCGAGATAGGACGCTGCCTTGACGACATAGGTCTGGATATGGTCAAGCGCATCCACATTATAGGTATGTTCGCCAACCAGTGCCCCGACAATATGAATGGGATGAATATTGTAGCGCTTGGCGGCGGCCTTGATCTTCTTCTGCAGGCGTTTGTCGCGGGCTATCAGATCCCGTATTTTCTCATACTTCCCATCAAAGCTGCCCTTGGTCGCCTTGGTTCTCGAAAATGCTCCCGCTGGAATTTCTGGTTGCTCTGCATGCCGGTTTCCTGGCGCCACCGGCACCAACTGCGCCTTGGCAGGCGCTGGATCAAGGCTGAAGACCAGAGCTGCTAGAACCAAGCCACACGCCAACCGGCCAATAGTGGTCGCAAGACCTGCATCTCCGGAACGGAAGAAACCGCAACTGATATTCGATAATGTCATCTTCCGTCCCGTATGTCTGAACTAGAGAATAAACCGGCTTAGATCGGTATCCTTGGCGAGTTCCCCAATATTGCTGTTTACGTATTCAGCATCAATCTTGAATACCTCGCCCGCCTGATCGGGCGCGTTAAACGAGATATCGTCAAGAATTCGCTCCATCACCGTTTGCAGCCGTCTGGCGCCGATGTTCTCGATCGAGGAATTCAGGTCAACCGCAACGTCGGCGATCGCGTCGATGGCATTATCTGTAAATTCCAGCGTCACCTCCTCGGTGCCCATCAAAGCAACATACTGCTTGATCAGGCTGGCCTCGGTTTCCGTCAATATTCTTCGGAAATCATCCTTGCCAAGTGCCCGCAACTCGACCCGGATCGGCAAGCGGCCCTGAAGTTCGGGAAGCAGGTCCGAGGGTTTGGATACATGGAACGCACCGGATGCGATGAACAGTATGTGGTCAGTCTTTACCGGTCCGTGCTTGGTAGCAACGGTCGTGCCTTCTACAAGCGGCAGAAGATCGCGCTGTACACCTTCGCGGGAGACACTGCCTCCGACATTGCCGTCGCGCACCGCAATCTTGTCTATCTCATCAAGAAACACGATACCGTTATTCTCAACCGAACTGATGGATTCGGCGATGATTTGCTCGTCATCCAGTAATTTGTCGGATTCATCGGCAATCAGCATTTCATAGGATTTTGAAACACTTGTCTTGCGTTTGCGGGTTTTCTGACCGAATGCCTTTCCCAACATGTCGTTGATATTGAGCACGCCAACCGATGCCCCGGGCATACCGGGAATGTCAAATCCGCCCATCGGGTTCCCGGTATCGGCAACCTCGATCTCGATTTCCTTTTCGTCCATTTCACCTTCACGGAGTTTCTTGCGAAAGGACTCCCGGGTCGCAGGGCTTGCCGTCTTGCCGACCAGCGCATCCAATACACGCTCCTCGGCAGCCAGATGAGCTTTGGCTTTCACTTCCTTGCGCTTTTGCTCCCGCACAAGGGCAATCGAGATTTCCATCAGATCCCGGATGATCTGCTCGACATCCCGGCCGACATATCCGACCTCGGTAAACTTGGTTGCCTCAACCTTGATGAAGGGCGCATTGGCAAGCTTTGCCAGACGCCGCGAGATTTCGGTCTTGCCGACACCGGTTGGCCCGATCATCAGGATGTTCTTGGGCAGCACCTCTTCGCGCATCTCGCCTTCCAGCTGTTGCCTGCGCCAACGGTTGCGCAGTGCAATTGCAACGGCACGTTTGGCATCCTTCTGGCCAATTATGTAACGATCGAGTTCTGACACGATCTCGCGCGGGGAAAAATTTGTCATATGGATTTCTCGTTTAACTCCAACTGCATGATATGAACGTCCGATGCAATAGCTTCAAGGCTGGGAACGAAACTGAAGCCTGCTTTTTCATAGGCCCTTATTGCACGCAGATTGTTCACATCCGGATCAATGATCATGGTCTGGTAGCCCTTGGTCGCCAGCATTTTCGTAAAAGCCTTCAATACAGCCGACCCCAGTCCCTTCGATAAATTTTTCTCATCGCCGATTGATAGATCAATCCCGATGCTGTTTGCCGGCAACTCCGCCAGCCAGGGATGTTTGGCGACCCATTCCGCGTTCTGGTGGTCCTTCACAATCCAGTATTGGATATAGCCCGTCTCAACCCCGTCGATCAGGAACAGATAAGGCCTAGTCGAATCCCGACCCTCCACCATTTCCCGGATAAGTCCAAGCTCGGTCTCTGGCTCTCCCCACCATTCGCGCCAATGAGGCAGTTCCATCCACGATTTCAGACGACGGTAATCCTGCTGAACAACTGGCCGGAAACTTATTTCCGGCTTATTCGGCTTCATCAAGCATTTCCAGGACGACGCTGTCATTGGTGTAAACGCAAATCTCGGCGGCAATCTGCATCGCCTTTCGGGCAATCTCTTCGGCAGATTTGTCCGAATCCGCCAATGCTCGCGCTGCCGCCAGGGCATAATTTCCGCCCGAACCGATCGCCATGATACCTTCCTCCGGTTCCAGGACGTCGCCGGTACCGGTCAATGCCAGCGTAATCGACTTGTCAGCAACAAGCATCATCGCCTCAAGCCGCCTCAGATACCGATCCGTACGCCAGTCTTTCGCCAATTCGACACAGGCCCGCATCAACTGATCCGGATATTGTTCAAGCTTTGATTCCAGCCGTTCCAATAGGGTGAACGCGTCGGCCGTTGCACCTGCAAAACCCGCAATTACCTCGCCCTTGCCAATTCGGCGCACCTTTTTTGCATTGCCCTTCATTACAGTCTGGCCAAGCGAAACCTGGCCGTCACCGGCGATCACAACCTGTTTGTTGCGTCGTACGGTAATGATGGTCGTGCCATGCATGACCGGGGTGGAATCAGAATTCTGCATAAAAACTCCCGAAAATGGCAGCAAAAGCCACCCAATACTTGAACTTTCTGGGCTGAATGACAATCCGGGTGATTTTAGAAACCGATCTGGATCGTCCGTGATTTGCCCCGGTTATCTATGTGTTTTTGCCGGAATTGCAATCACCGGCCGTTCCAAGCCACCGATTCAGCAATTAATGCCGGACGATCAACGAGATAAATCCCAAATCGCACGGTCATTATGGTTTTTTCAACGCTTCGCTGATATGAGCAGACCACAACTGGACATATATAATCATGACTGCCCGAAAAATGCGAAAAGCTGAAATATCACGAAAGACCAACGAAACCGGTATTTCGGTGTCGATCAATCTCGATGGCTCCGGCAAATACGATATTACCACCGGAATCGGGTTTTTCGATCATATGCTGGAGCAGTTGGCGCGGCATTCCCTGATCGACATGCATATCCGCTGCGATGGCGACCTGCATGTCGACGACCACCACTCGGCAGAAGATACGGCAATCGCGCTGGGGCAGGCGATTTCAAAGGCTTTAGGCGATCGCGCCGGCATCAACCGCTATGCCTCATTGGACCTCGCAATGGACGAGACCCTGACGCGCGCCGCAATAGATGTGTCCGGAAGGCCGTTTCTTGTCTGGAAGGTCAAGTTCTCTCGGGCGAAAATCGGGAGTTTCGATACCGAACTGGTGCGGGAATTCTTCCAGGCATTGGCGCAAAACGCCGGAATCACCCTCCATGTCGAGAATCTTTACGGTGTCAATAACCACCATATAGCCGAAACCTGTTTCAAGGCGGTTGCTCGAACCTTGCGAAAGGCCATCGAACAGGATGCCCGACAGCCCAGTTCAGTACCGTCCACCAAGGGCACTCTAAGCGCCTGATGCACCCACAGGGCAGGTAATTCGCGCAGAATCGGCACTGTCACTTCTTGTGCAATGCGAAATCGATCGCTAAGACATGATCCATGGCCATGTTTACAGTCCATCTGCCGCCAGACGGCGACATTTCGCGGGCACGATTCATTCGTGAAGGCGTGAACATCATTGCATTGGTCATTCCGATGCTCTGGCTGATCTGGAACAGGCTCTGGCTGGAATTGATGGCCTATATAACCTTTCTCGCGGCAATTGCGGTTTTTGCCATGAATGGCGGCGAAAAACTGGCTCCTTTTCTGTCGGCCTTGCCTGGTCTTTACCTGTTCATAGAAGGAAACCAGTTCATTCGCGCAAAATTGGAGCGGGCCGGCTGGTTGCCGGATGCAGTTGTCGATGCAACAACCGTGCCTGAGGCCGAAATTATTTATTACGGTGATGGCCATCAGCAATCATCAGCTGCAGTGGGCAGACGAAGTGCCGATCCGCGTGAACGAATAGGCTTGAGCGAAAGACCCGGCAGAATTGAGCCTTCCTCAATCGGTATGTTTCCTGAATGATGCGTGTTGCAATTATCGACTACGGTTCCGGAAATCTCCATTCCGCATCAAAGGCGTTTGAGCGGGCATCAAATGATTCCGGTTTGGACGCCGACATACAACTCACCGATTCTGCCGACACGGTCTTGAAGGCAGATCGCATTGTGCTTCCCGGCGTTGGTGCGTTTGCCGACTGCCGCGCTGGACTGGACAATGTTCCAGGAATGGTTGAGGCGCTGGGTGAAGCTGTCGTCAAACACGGTACGCCATTCCTTGGAATTTGCGTCGGTCAGCAATTAATGGCGGAACGCGGTCTCGAAAAGACAGAGACTCCCGGTATGGGTTGGATAAGGGGGGATGTTGCAGAAATCATTCCTGATCGGGAGGATCTGAAAATCCCCCAAATTGGCTGGAATACGCTGAATATCGCAAACGACCATCCATTGCTGGAAGGGATCAAGACGGGACCGGACGGGTTTCATGCCTATTTTGTGCATTCCTATCACATCACCAACGGCTCATCTGAAGAACTGATTGCCACCACCGATTACGGCGGCGCGGTGACCGCCATTGTCGGGCGCGACAATATGGTCGGCACCCAGTTTCACCCCGAAAAAAGCCAGAAGCTCGGCCTTGCCCTGATCGCCAATTTTCTGAGATGGAAGCCCTGATTTGCCATGATCCTGTTTCCTGCCATTGACCTGAAAAATGGGGAATGTGTCCGTCTGAAACTCGGCGAGATGAACACGGCGACGGTCTATAACTCAGATCCGGCCGATCAGGCTCGGCAGTTTGAGGAACAGGGATTTCAGTGGTTGCATGTCGTTGATCTGGATGGCGCCTTTGCCGGAGAATCGAGAAACGGAGAAGCGGTTCAATCCATCCTGGACGCAACACGAAATCCCGTCCAACTGGGCGGAGGCATTCGAAATCTCCAACAGATTGAAGCCTGGCTCTCAAAGGGCCTGGCGCGGGTCATTCTGGGTACAATTGCCGTCCGCGATCCCGATCTCGTCAAACAGGCTTGCAGGCAATTTCCCGGACAGGTTGCTGTCGGTATAGATGCCAAGGGCGGCAAGGTCGCCGTCGAAGGCTGGGCCGAGGCAAGCACGCTGGGCGTCATCGAACTCGCCCAACGCTTTGAAGATGCCGGAGCCGCCGCCATAATCTATACCGATATTGACCGCGATGGCGTTCTT
>JBCCEP010000076.1:0-12444 GCA_039030215.1 Pseudomonadota bacterium | reverse complement strand
CCGTAATCGTTGATGCCGGACAGGGTACGCGATACCGCGGAAACGATGCCGCTTGTGACCGTCTGGCCGACGCCGAACGGGTTCCCGATCGCCAGTACAAGATCGCCTACCTCGACATCTTCCGAATCGCCAATTTCAATAGGCTTCAGATTCGAGGCATCTTTTGCCTTCAGGACGGCAAGATCGGATTTCTTGTCGGTGAGCAGGATTTCGCATTCGAACTCACGCCCGTCGGCAAGAACGATGTTGATCGTGTCCATCTTCTCAATGACGTGGTTATTGGTCAGAATAACACCATCATCACTGACAATAATGCCCGAGCCGACAGAGGTACGCCCCCGCCTGCGTTGCGGTACACCGAAGAAACGCTCAAAAATCGGATCACCCGCAAATGGTGACCGGACATTGCGAGCGCGTTGTTTACCGTACACGTTGACGACAGAATCTGAAACTTCCTTGACGAGAGGCGCGAAAGAAAGCTGGATCTCTGCCCGTCCGGTCGGAACCTGCCGCTGCACCGTGCTCTCGGTTTGAGCAGTTTTGCGATTTTCAGCCTTATCTTCGCCCGGAAACAGGCGATCAATTGTCTGCTTGAACATGTCATCAATGCCGTATTCGGCAGTAGCAGGAACAACCGCTAAAAGTGTTATGGCCAGCATTACGGCAATTAATGAAGTCGGGCGAATGGTCAAGACGAATCTCCAAACTTGGCGTAAGCGCAAAACAAAGCGTTTATATAATCAACATGGTCTCGTGAAAAAAGCGACATAAAGCACAGTCCATGTAAAAAACCGGGCAGCATGGCTACCCGGCTTTGAATTTTCAGTGCTTTGGCGGTTAATCAGGTTGCTGGTACCTGCTCCTGCTCCTCCTCGGCCTCAATCCGTGCCAGGTCCTTGGCACCACGCGCTTCGGTATCGCGGTCCACCAGTTCGATAACTGCCATCGGGGCGTTGTCACCATAACGGAATCCAGCCTTCAAGACCCTGGTATAGCCGCCATTACGGTCCGCATAACGGGGACCGAGGACGTCAAACAGTTTCCTTACCTGCTCGAGATCACGAACACGGGAAATTGCCTGGCGCCTGGCATGCAGATCACCGCGCTTGCCAAGGGTAATCAGCTTGTCGACGACCGAACGGAGTTCCTTGGCTTTCGGCAAGGTGGTCTCGATCTGCTCGTGCTCTATCAATGCTGCAGCCATGTTGGCGAACAGCGCCTTGCGGTGACTTGCTGTACGATTCAGTTTCCGGCCTTGTTTACGGTGGCGCATGGCGCTCTCCCTCTATCTATGGGTGACCTGGCACTTAAGATCACCCTTTGCTTATGGTCAGTCTAATATTGGTCTTCGTAACGCTTTGCGAGATCTTCGATATTCTCCGGCGGCCATGCGAGCACTTCCATGCCCAGATGCAGACCCATGCCGGCAAGCACTTCCTTGATCTCATTGAGCGACTTGCGTCCGAAGTTCGGTGTGCGAAGCATTTCCGCTTCGGTTTTCTGGATCAGGTCGCCGATGTAGACAATATTGTCGTTCTTCAGGCAGTTTGCCGAACGCACGGACAATTCCAGTTCGTCGACCTTTTTGAGGAGTGCCGGGTTGAATGCCAGTTCTGCGACTTCCTCTTTTTCCACCTCTTTGACGGGCTCATCGAAGTTGACGAAGATCGAAAGCTGATCCTGGACGATGCGCGCGGCATAGGCGACGGCATCTTCGGCAGTGATCGAACCATCGGTTTCGATGGTCATTGTCAGCTTGTCATAGTCGAGCACTTGCCCTTCGCGGGTGTTATCGATCTTGTATGAAACCTTGCGGACCGGCGAATAGAGGCTGTCGACCGGGATCAGCCCGATCGGTGCGTCTTCACCGCGGTTGCGATCGGCCGGGACATAGCCCTTACCGTTGTCGACCGTCAATTCCATGCGGATTTCGCAGCCTTCGTCCAGCGTGCAGAGCACGTGTTCCGGATTGAGGATTTCAACATCCCCAATTGTCTGCACATCGCCGGCTGTAACAGTGCCGGGGCCTTCCTTACGGATTACCATGCGCTTGGGGCCTTCGCCTTCCATACGGATTGCGATTTCCTTGATGTTGAGAACGATGTCGGTGACATCTTCACGAACGCCGGAAATTGAGGAAAATTCGTGCAAGACACCGTCGATCTGGACGGCGTTTACCGCAGCGCCCTGCAAGGAGGACAGCAATACGCGGCGAAGCGCATTTCCAAGGGTCAGGCCAAATCCCCGCTCCAGGGGCTCGGCAACAATAACGGCTTTGGTAGCGCTGGTGGACGCTACTTCCAGTTTGTTCGGCTTGATCAGTTCAGACCAGTTCTTAGAAATCATCGGGCAATATTCCCTTCAGGTTTTTCTGCCACCATCCCTTCGTGGCGAGATCCTAAAGCGCCCTGCAATGCGGATTTGTTGCAGGGTGTCAGTTGTCTATACGCGGCGCTTTTTGCGTGGACGGCAACCATTGTGGGGAATGGAAGTCACATCGCGGATTGAGGTGATCTGGAAACCAGCGGCCTGAAGCGCACGCAAAGCCGATTCACGTCCCGATCCCGGACCGCGAACTTCCACTTCCAGCGACTTCATGCCGTGTTCCTGCGCTTTCTTTGCGGCATCCTCTGCGGCAACCTGCGCTGCGTATGGGGTCGACTTGCGAGACCCCTTGAAGCCTTGGGCTCCGGCCGAAGACCAGGATATCGCATTTCCCTGGGCATCGGTGATTGTGATCATGGTATTGTTAAACGTCGAATTCACATGGGCGACGCCCGATGAGATATTCTTCTTTTCGCGACGACGAACGCGCGTGGCTTCCTTGGCCATTTCTTTCCTTTCTACTCGATCTCTGCACCGCCGTAATGCCAGCGGCTCCACCCTGGAAAAAACCCCGTCTGGTATTCGAAATCTGCAGTTGCAGTTTCGAACCTGCTACCTGGCGGTCTTTTCTTATTTCTTCTTGCCGGCAATTGCCTTGGCAGGCCCCTTGCGCGTGCGTGCATTGGTATGGGTACGCTGGCCGCGTACGGGCAGACCCCGACGGTGGCGCAGGCCCCGATAACATCCCAAATCCATCAGGCGTTTGATGTTCATCGATGTCTCGCGACGAAGGTCGCCTTCCACCATGAAATCCCGGTCGATGATTTCGCGAATCTGAAGCACTTCAGCATCGGTCAGTTCATGGACGCGACGTTCTGAAGCCAGATTGGCTTTCTCAATGATTTCCTGAGCACCTTTTGGGCCAATTCCGTGTATGTACTGCAGCGCAATCACAACACGCTTGCCCGTGGGGATATTTACCCCTGCTATACGAGCCATCTTTATACTCCATTTGTCCGGTCAAGCCGAAAGTTTCAACAACCCGCGTCCGGTGGAGGCCGGCCCCTGCGGGACAGTAATTCCATTTTGGAAATGACAGCTTTTCAATGGTAAAGGCGCCTAATGGCTCCTCAAAACATCAATCGACCGGCTCCCGACCTCCATTAGAGAAGCGGGCCCGATCGGTTATCATTTTCAAAGCGTTCGTTTAAGCAAACAGGCTATATGAGTCAAGCACTTATCTTGACTTCATACATTTAATTTCCTTCATCAAGTGTTTTGCGGATATCTGCGTAGATTTCGGGAATATCACCCATCCCGTCCACCAATCGCAAGTTCTTCATGGCGTAGTAAAATCCGGTCAGAGGCGAGGTTGACTTGTAGTACGTTAACAAGCGGGTACGCATGGTCTCGGCATTGTCGTCTGCCCTACGTTTGAAATCGGAAGCACCGCATTGATCACAAACATTTTCGACGGCGGGTTTTTTGAATATGTCGTGATAACCCTCACCGCATTTACCGCAGGTGTAGCGGCCTGATACCCGTTCGATCAGCTGTTCGTCATCCACGTCAAGCTGGATGACGTAATCGAGTTCAATGCCCTTTTGATCCAGCACCGTAGTCAGCTCATCGGCCTGTTCCAGCGTTCGCGGATAGCCATCGAGGATGAAACCGTCCTTGCAGTCGGGTTCATCAAGCCTGTCGGAAACGATCGCATTCACAATATCGTCGGAAACAAGCTTGCCTTCCTCCATGATCGCCTTTGCCTTGAGGCCGGTTGGCGTTTCAGCTGCCACCGCGGCGCGCAGCATGTCTCCGGTCGACAATTGCGGTATACCGTAATGCTCGATCAACAGTTTTGCTTGTGTGCCCTTACCTGCCCCGGGGGGGCCGAGTAATATAAGCCTCATCGGTTTTTCTTGCCTCCCCGCAACCGAGACTTCTTGACCAGTCCCTCATATTGGTGGGCCAATAGATGGCCTTGCACCTGAGCTACCGTATCCATGGTAACAGAGACCACAATCAATAGCGATGTGCCACCAAGATAAAATGGCACGCCGGTCGCAGAGATCAGAAATTCAGGCAACAGACAGACAATAACCAGGTAGATTGCACCCACCACGGTAATTCTGGTCAAAACATAGTCGATATATTCCGCGGTTCGTTCGCCCGGCCGTATACCCGGAATGAAGCCGCCATGACGTTTCAGATTGTCAGCCGTATCCTTCGGGTTAAAGACAATGGCCGTATAGAAAAACGCGAAGAATGCGATCATTGCCGCATAAAACAGCATGTATAATGGCTGACCATGGCCCAACAGCGCGGTGGTCGTCGCTAGCCATTGCGGCATGGTTGCCGTGTTTGAGAAGCCAGCTACCGTTACCGGAAGCAACAGCAGGGATGACGCAAAAATCGGCGGGATAACGCCTGCCGTATTCAGTTTCAGCGGTAGATGCGAAGCATCCCCCTGGAACATTCTGTTGCCGACCTGTCGCTTTGGATACTGGATCAACAGTCTCCGCTGGGCACGTTCCATGAACACGATGAACATGATCACGGCGACTGCCAGTATCAAAATGCCGAAAATGATTACCGAGGATAAGGCGCCTGTGCGTCCCAATTCCAGCGTTCCGGCCAGTGCGCCTGGCAGACCTGCGACAATACCGGCGAAGATGATCAGCGAAATACCGTTGCCGATTCCGCGCGCGGTAATCTGTTCACCAAGCCACATCAGGAATACCGTGCCGCCAACAAGCGTAATCACGGTTGACATTCGGAAGAATAATCCCGGATCGGTGACGATATTATTGGCCGATTCCAGGCCGACAGAAATACCATAGGCCTGCAAGGTCCCGAGAAGGACCGTGCCATATCGGGTATATTGGTTGATCGTCTTGCGGCCCTGCTCACCCTCTTTTTTCAATTGTTCCAAAGTGGGAACGACTGATGTCATCAGCTGAATGATGATGGAGGCGGAGATGTATGGCATGATGCCCAGCGCAACAATGGCCAGCCGTTCGACTGCACCACCTGAAATCATGTTGAACAGGCCCAGAACACCCCTGCTTTGGGTCTCAAACGCCTGGGCATAGGCCTCTGGGTTAATTCCGGGAAGCGGGATGTAGGTAGCCAGTCGGTAGATGACAAGCGCACCAAGCGTAAACCAAATTCTCTTCTTAAGTTCCTCTGCCTTTGCAAAGGCGGAGAAATTCAGGTTGGAAGCAAGTTGTTCTGCGGCTGATGCCATTTGGCTCTCCGGTCAAATTGTTCTGGCCGACGGGATAATCCGGCCAGGTGCTGGAAAACAGGCAGTCATCGACCGGTTACTCGGCTGATGCCTTTTCTGCCTTTGGCGCGACAGTAATCTTACCGCCGGCCTTTTCCACTTTTTCAATTGCGGCCTTGGAGGCGCCAGCAATATCGAAGGAAGCCTTCGACTTCAGTTCTCCGTCGGACAGCAAACGAACACCATCTAATTGGCGACGAATGACGCCTGCTTCAATAAGCGCGGAAGCATCGATGGTCTTGCCTGCATCGAGCTTACCAGCATCAATTGCCATTTGGACACGACCGACGCTAACTTCATTGAAATTCTTCGTGAACATCGCGTTGGAGAAGCCACGTTTGGGAAGCCGCCGGTAAATCGGCATCTGGCCGCCCTCGAACCCGTTGATTGCCACGCCCGAGCGGGACTTCTGCCCTTTTACGCCACGACCGCCGGTTTTGCCCGTGCCGGATCCAATTCCCCTGGCAACACGTTTGCGTTTCCGGGAAGCGTCTTCTTTGTCTTTGATTTCGTTCAGTTTCATATCTCATTTCTCCGCAGGGAGCGCCCGGCCTACCCGGATCAATCAGTTAAAACAGGTGTCAAGCTTCATCCACGACCCGAACAAGGTGTGAAACCTTGGAAATCATGCCGCGTACGGCAGGCGTATCCTCGAGTTCACGGCGCCGGTTTATCTTGTTCAAACCAAGACCAATCAGCGTTGCGCGCTGGTCAGCCGGACGCCGAAGCGGGCTTCCGATCTGCTCGACTGTTACAGTCTTCTTTTTCTCGGCCATGGCTGGCTCCTGTAAATCCTTGTCGGGAAGGCATGCTTCCCTGTCATTCGTATTATTCGTCTGCGCCGATCAAATCCTTGCGGCGTGCCTGAAGCGTGGAATATTTTAGGCCTCTCTGAGCGGCAACATCCTTAGGATGCATTTGCCGCTTGAGCGCGTCGAACGTTGCGCGAACCATGTTGTACTGGTTTGACGTACCGAGCGACTTTGCAACGACATCCTGAACGCCCAGCGTTTCAAAAACCGCACGCATCGGGCCACCGGCAATGATACCGGTACCGGCTGGTGCGGCGCGCAGCACGACCTTGCCGGCGCCGTGGCGACCTTCAACGTCGTGATGCAGCGTTCTACCAGATCTCAACGGCACGAAAATCAATTCGCGTTTGGCCGCTTCCGTCGCCTTGCGGATCGCCTCGGGCACTTCGCGCGCCTTGCCGTGACCAAAGCCGACGCGACCCTTCTGGTCGCCGACCACCACAAGCGCGGCAAAGCCGAAACGGCGTCCGCCCTTCACGACCTTTGCGACGCGATTGATGTGAACGAGCTTGTCAACAAACTCGCTGTCGCGCTCATCGCGGTTTCGGTTCGAATCTCTCGACCGTTTTTCCTGTGCCATAGTCCTTAGCCTTTATACTTTCCCGGTAGCACAAATATCGTCCGTAACTCCGGATGATATTGTCAAAAATTCAGACCACCCTCTCGGGCTGCTTCAGCCAGCGCCTTCACGCGGCCATGATACAAATAGGAACCGCGATCGAACACGACATCGGTAACGCCTGCCTTTTTCGCACGTTCCGCCAACAGTTTTCCGATTTCGGCAGCAGCAGAAACACCGCCGCCATTCTTTACCTTGGAGCGAACTTCCTTATCGAGGGTCGATGCGGTCGCCAATGTATGTCCGGCAGCATCATCGATCACCTGCGCATAAATGTTGTTCAGCGAGCGATGGACACTCAGCCGCGCACGACCGTTGTCGACCGACTTGAGCGCACGGCGAACGCGTAAACCGCGGCGCGTTTTCATCTTGTTCTTCGAAGCCATATCAAGTCAGCCTTACTGCTTCTTGCCTTCCTTGCGGAAGATTGTTTCATCGGCATATTTCACGCCCTTGCCCTTATAGGGCTCCGGTGGGCGATATTTGCGAATTTCTGCGGCAACCTGGCCGACCTTCTGCTTGTCGATCCCCTTGATGACAATCTCGGTCGGCTTAGGCGTGGCAACTTCTACCCCTTCAGGTACCTCGTAGATAACGTCGTGGCTGAAACCCAGCGCCAATTGCAGGTTCTTGCCCTGCATGGTGGCACGATACCCAACGCCGTTGATCTCAAGTCTTTTCTCGAAGCCTTCGGTTACGCCCTCGATCAGATTGAAAATGTTCGTACGCGTCATTCCCCATTTGGAACGTGCATCCTTCGAATCTCCGCGGGGATCGACCTGGATAGCACCGTCTTCCATCTTGACGAGAACTTCGTCGTTGACGACGTATTTCAACTCGCCCTTGGGACCCTTGGCCGTGACGACATTGCCGTCTACTGCTGCAGTAACCCCTGACGGGACTTCTACGGGTTTTTTTCCAATTCGTGACATAACTAAAACCTGTTCATTTCGGGAAATTCAGCCAGATCAGAAGATCTGACAAAGAACCTCACCGCCAACATTTTGCTCCCGAGCATCGTGATCTGCCATCACACCCTTAGGCGTGGAGAGGATCGAAACACCCAATCCATTGGCAACGCGTGGAATGGACTTTACCGATGCGTAAACACGACGTCCCGGCTTGGAAACGCGTGAAATCTCGCGAATGACCGGTGCACCTTCGTAGTATTTCAGCTCGATATCGAGCTCGGCCTTGCCATTATCGTAATCGATGCGTGTGTAGCCACGGATATAACCTTCCGCCTGCAGCACATCAAGAACGCGAACTCGCAATGCAGAGGCGGGAGTCGAGACTTTCGACTTTCCGCGGGTCAAACCATTGCGGATGCGGGTCAGCATATCGCCGAGAGGGTCTGTCATTGACATTTTCGTCTTCCCCTTACCAGCTGGACTTCACGATGCCCGGAACCCGACCCTGTGAGCCAAGTTCACGCAGAGCAATACGTGACATTTGAAGTTTGCGATAAAAGGCGCGCGGCCGGCCGGTCACTTCGCAGCGGTTACGCACCCTGTTCTTTGCGCCATTACGTGGCATTTCCGCCAATTTGAGCTGCGCCTTGAAGCGCTCCTCTATCGGCAGTGCCTTATTCATGATGATCGCCTTTAATGCAGCACGCTTTGCGGCATACTGGTCTGCCAATTTTGCACGGCGATTATTCTTTTCGACGGCGCTCTTTTTTGCCATTTGAGTTTTCCTCTTTTTCGCTTGCCGTTACTGCCGGAACGGAAAATTGAAGTGCCGCAGAAGAGCGCGCGCCTCATCATCCGTGTTGGCGGTCGTACAGACGATAACGTCCAAGCCCCAAATCTGATCGACCTTGTCGTAATTGATCTCGGGAAAGACAATGTGTTCCTTGATGCCCATGGCAAAATTGCCCTGGCCATCGAAGCTTTTCGGGTTCAGGCCTCGAAAGTCACGCACGCGAGGCAATGCGATTGTCACCAGCCTGTCGATGAAGTCATACATGCGGGCCTTGCGGAGCGTGACCTTCGCGCCGATCGGCATCTGTTCGCGAACCTTGAAAGTCGCGATTGATTTACGGGCACGCGTGACAACCGCTTTCTGACCGGCAATGAGTGTCAGGTCATCGGCGGCAATCTGTGCCTTCTTGGAATCCTGGGTGGATTCCCCAATTCCCATATTCAGCACGATCTTTTCGATGCGGGGAACTTCCATCGGATTCTTGTAACTGAATTCCTCGAGCATCTTGGTGCGTACGACATCATCGTACAGTGTACGCATTCGTGGGGTGTAGACAGCTTCAGCCATCGATCAAATCTCCGGAACGTTTGGCGAAGCGGACCTTGCGACCGTCTTCTGCAATTTTAATTCCAACGCGTGTGGCTTTCCCGTCCTTGGGATCGGCCACCGCAATGTTTGAAAGCTGGATCGGCGCTTCCTTGGATATGATGCCGCCGTCCTGGCCAGCACTTTGGCGCTGATGGCGCTTGACCATGTTGATTCCGCCGACAACTGCCTTGCCTTCCTTAGGCATGACCTGCAGCACTTCGCCACTTCGGCCCTTGTCCTTGCCGACAAGCACCACCACGTTGTCGCCCTTCTTAATCTTTTGCATCGTACTATCCTTACTTCACCAGGTTCTCAGAGCACTTCTGGTGCAAGCGAGATGATTTTCATGTGGTTCTTGGCCCGCAATTCACGCGGAACCGGCCCGAAAATACGGGTACCTACTGGTTCCTTGTTGTTGTTGACCAACACTGCTGCATTGCCATCGAAACGAATGACACTTCCATCGGCACGGCGAATATCCTTGGCGGTGCGCACTACAACTGCACGCATGACATCGCCCTTTTTCACGCGGCCACGCGGAATGGCTTCCTTGATGGACACGACAATGACATCACCGACCGAGGCATATTTCCGTTTGGAACCGCCCAGTACCTTGATGCACATAACTCGGCGCGCGCCGGAATTGTCGGCAACGTCGAGGTTTGTTTGCATCTGAATCATGACTGGTTACTTTCTAATCTAGTAAGTGTCGCTATTGGGATCTTGATAATCGTCCCGATGGCTACGCTTGTGTTTGTACGATGGTCCAGCGCTTGTCTTTGGAGACCGGCCGACATTCCTCGATCGAGACAATATCGCCAACCTTGTGGGCGTTTGCCTCGTCATGGGCCTTGTAATTTTTCGACCGGCGAACAGTCTTCTTGAACAAGGGGTGGGTAAATCGACGTTCCACCTTCACAACAACCGTCTTGTCGTTCTTGTCGCTGACGACAGTTCCCTGCAGGACTCGTTTGGGCATCGCAGTTCTTCCTAAGCCTTTATCGTTGCTGCGGATTTTTCCGCTGCAATTGTCTGAATGCGCGCGATATCACGCCGGATCTGGCGAACGCGCATGGTGTTTTCCAACTGGCCGCTGGCCTTTTGAAACCGCAGATTGAACTGCTCTTTCTTGAGTTTGGCCAATTCATCGGAGAGCTGGTCTTCGGTCATGGCTCTAATTTCGGAGGCCTTCATGGCAGTTTCCTTGTTCAGTACATCACTCGCCGACACGCGCGATAAAGCGGGTCTTGACTGGCAATTTGGCGGCTCCAAGACGAAGCGCCTCACGCGCGATGTCCTCGTTCACGCCGTCAATTTCAAACATGATCTTTCCGGGTTTGACGCGGGCGCACCAGAATTCCGGTGACCCCTTGCCTTTACCCATGCGAACTTCGGTCGGCTTTGAAGTTACCGGCACGTCCGGGAAAATCCTGATCCAGACCCGGCCAGCACGTTTCATGTGGCGGGTGATCGCGCGGCGCGCCGCTTCGATCTGGCGTGCCGTAATGCGCTCGGGCTGCTGTGCCTTCAAGCCGTATGACCCGAAAGTGAGCGACGTTCCGCCCTTGGCAGTTCCACGGATCCGGCCCTTGAACTGCTTACGAAATTTTGTGCGCTTTGGCTGCAACATCGTTCTTCGTTCCTAATTCGTCTTACGCTTTTTCGCGTGAATGCTGTCTACGTTGGCCTGAACCGCCCTGCTCCTGGCCTTCCATGGCGCGACGTTCGGAGGCCATTGGATCGTGCTCAAGGATTTCTCCCTTGAAGATCCAGACCTTGACTCCGCAAATTCCATAGGCGGTCTTTGCTTCTGCAGTGCCGTAATCAATGTCGGCGCGCAGCGTATGAAGCGGCACACGACCTTCCCGGTACCATTCCATCCGGGCAATCTCAGCGCCGCCCAGGCGACCGCTGCAATTGATCCGAATGCCTAGCGCGCCAAGCCGCATCGCAGACTGAACCGAACGCTTCATCGCCCGGCGGAAAGCAACACGCCGCTCGAGCTGCTGTGCAATTGACTGGGCGACAATGGTCGCGTCCAATTCCGGCTTGCGGACCTCAACAATGTTGATGTGCACTTCAGAGGCAGTCATCTCGCCAAGCTTCTTGCGAAGCTTCTCGATATCCGCACCCTTCTTGCCGATGATGATACCCGGACGGGCGGAATGAACGCTGACACGGCACTTCTTGTGCGGGCGCTCGATCACGATCTTCGAAATGGAGGCTGCTGCCAGTTCCTTTTCCAGATATTCGCGTATCAGCAAATCTTCATGAAGAAGCTTGCCATATTCGGTTTTATTGGCGAACCAGCGGGAGTCCCAGGTCCGGTTGATCCCGAGGCGCATTCCGACTGGATTTACTTTCTGGCCCATCAGGCGGCCTCCTCTTCAACTTCGCGGACGACAATCGTCAAATTTGAAAACGGCTTCAGAATACGGGAAGCCTTGCCGCGGCCCCGAACCCGGAACCGTTTCATTACAATGGACTTCCCGACATAGGCTTCGGCCACGATCAGACTATCGACGTCCAGATCATGGTTGTTTTCAGCATTTGCCACCGCTGATTCCAGCGTCTTCTTGACGGCATCTGAAATCCGCCTGCGCGAAAATGTCAGGTCGGCCAGTGCGGTCTGCACCTTCTTGCCCCGGATGGTCTCGGCCACCAGGTTCAGTTTCTGCGGGCTGACGCGCAGGGTGCGGGCCACTGCCATTGCTTCGTTTTCCTTGAGCGCTCGCTCGCGCTTTGGTTTACCCATAACTACTTCCTTCTCGCCTTTTTATCGGCGCCATGGCCGTAATAGGTGCGCGATGGTGAAAATTCGCCCAGCTTGTGACCGACCATGTCCTCGGTCACAGAAACCGGTATGTGCTTCTGGCCGTTATAGACACCAAATGTCAGGCCGACGAATTGGGGCAGAATTGTCGAACGACGGCTCCAGGTCTTGATGACCTCATTGCGGCCGCCCTCACGTACCTTCTCTGCTTTTTTGAGAAGATAGCCATCGACGAAAGGCCCTTTCCAGGTTGAACGTGACACTTGCGGTTATCCTTACTTCTTGCGCTGATGACGTGAGCGCATGATGAATTTATCGGACGTCTTGTTCGTCCGGG
>JBCCEP010000075.1:0-12461 GCA_039030215.1 Pseudomonadota bacterium | reverse complement strand
TGCTTTTGCAATGCGTTTATTGGACCGCCGAAGGAATTTCTGGAAGATGGTCTCGATCGGACCAAATCTTTTCCTTTTGCTAAAGAGCGTTTTCATCTCAACGTGCTCGCACGGCAGGGCAACCAGACAGTTCCAGTCGATGTAGATAGTTCATCAAAAGCCTACATCCGGTCTATGATGGAAGTATCGCCTTCTCCATTGGGCGCCTGGGCGACGATCGCGGCAAGGAGTTTTTCGGGATCCTCCTCGACAATGGGCCGAACCCTTCCTTGGGTGTGGATAAATCCTTCCTGGCGCATATGATCGAGATTTTTCAAAAGCGGGTTCCAAAATCCCTCAATATTGGCGAATGCGATCGGTTTTTGGTGACGACCGATCTGTGCCCAAGTCATGACTTCAGTGATTTCCTCCAGTGTTCCCAAGCCACCCGGCAACGCTATGAAAGCATCGGCTCTCTGAAACATTTCGTGTTTGCGGGTGTGCATGTCCTGGGTAATTATCGCATGTGTCAGTCCGGAAAGAGCAGTTTCGGCGGATTCCTTGTCGACCAGAAATTGCGGAATAATTCCGGTTACCACACCACCATTTTTCATTACACTCTGTGAAAGCTTGCCCATCAGGCCGTTTGCGCCGCCGCCATAGACCAGGCTGATGCCGGCCTTCGCCATAAAACGCCCCAAATCCTCCGCTGCACGCAAATAGGCTTGATTTGTCCCCGGTTGTGAACCGCAATACACACAAATTGATTTGATTCCTGTCAATTTTGAGAGTTTCCTGTCATAAGTAAAAATCCGTTAGATAGTTGTTTATGATATGAGGCGCGATGTTGCGTCGCGTCAAGAAGTTTGCATAATAAGTGACTTAAAATCGGATTTATGTAAAAATATCAATCATTTGCGTCAGAAAGCCGGATAAAATCAACGGATTTGTTGCAGTGCATGTTTTTCACGCTCCAAATACGCTATAAAGCACAGTGAAAAAGCGCGTGTCGTGCGCCCGAAAATTCAATCTGCAACGCTGTTGGCGGCGTTGCCACTAATGCTCGAAAAGAGCGAGGCTAGTTAAGAACATGGCTTCTTCCACCACCACAAATAGTGCCGCTGCCTGGTTGTTCGTTGGAGCAATCCTGATCGGCGGGGTCACCGCTGCATATCTTTACACCAGGGAACCAGAACCAACATCGAGTGGGGAAGTCGCCGCAATAGTCGATGACGGCGCAGTGGAAGAAGAGGCGGGTGCAGCACCGGAAACTGGTGAAAGCGCAGACGCCAAGGAAACAGAAACCGCTGCATTGGATCCCGCTGAAGCGGATGAAACCGCGCCTCCGAAATTTGACATATTGCGCGTCGAACAGGATGGCTCGGCCGTCATTGCGGGCACGGCACCAGTCGGCAGCATGGTCTTCCTTTTGGCCAATGGTGAAGAGATCGCCTCTGGCACGGCTGGAGATGGCGGAGATTTTGCGATCGTGCTGGATGAGCCGCTTGCAAAGGGAGACTATGAGCTCACCCTTCAGGCAACCGATGTCGACGGCAAGTCGATAGTTTCGAAGGAAACCGGCGTCGTCAGCGTGCCAGAAGAGGGCGGGGAATTGCTGGCAATGGTCACCGAAGAGGGCAAGGCCTCCCGCGTCATGCAGGCGCCATCCGAAAAAATCATTAGCCAGACTGAAACTGTAGTTGCCCAACCGCAACCTACCGAGACGCCGTCTGCATCTGAAACAGCTTCCGCAGAAATGAAACCGGAAGAAAAACCTGCTGAGGAAAAAACGATGGAGACAGCCAGTCTCGATCCTGGAACCGAAGCGGAAACTGCTCCGACCGGAGAACAACCGATGCAGCAGCCGGTGGCCGCCGATCAAGAGGATGGTTCGGCACCGGTGTTGGTTCAGGCAGTCGATGTTGATGGTGGCCGCATGTTCATTGCCGGTACTGGCGCTCCGGATCGCAACGTCAACATCTATCTTGACGAAGATTATCTCGGCACAACCAAGGTAACCTCAGGCGGGACATTCCTCCTGGAAGCCGACAAGTCTCTGGACAAGGGGACCTACACGATCCGCGCGGATATGCTGGCGGAAAATGGATCCACTGTCGCCCGTCGTGCGTCAGTTCAATTGCAGCACGAAGTCGATACGATGACCGCCCAACAGGATACATCCTCCGATGAAAAGCCGGTTGGATTGCTGGAAACAGCCAGGGCCGGCCTCGAGGCAATGGAAAAGACCGTGGAGGAAAAAGCTTCCGAAGCCATCACCATGGCTGAGAATACCGCCAAGGCAGTCGAGGAAACAGCTGTAGGCGCTGCAGAATCAGCTGCTTCCGGTATTGTGGCAGCAGAACAGGCAGTTGAGGAAAAAGCTTCTGAAACCATGGCAATGGCCAAGGATGCTGCTGAAGCGGTTGAAGAAGGAGCAGCTGGCGCCATGGAATCGACAGCATCTGGCCTGATTGCAGCAGAGCAAGCAGTTGAGGAAAAGGCTTCCGAAACCATGGCAATGGCCAAGGACGCTGCTGAGGCAGTCGAAGAAAGAGCAGCAGGCGCCTTGGAATCAGCTGCATCAGGAATTCAGGCGGTGGAAGAGGCGGTTGAAAACAAGGCTGGCCAGGCAATGGAATCGGCTGGTGCTGTCGCCGGAGCAGTGGAGAAAGAGGCTGGCGAGCTGATGGAGACCGCCAAAACCGAGCTGGAGGTAA
Source organism: Pseudomonadota bacterium (assembly GCA_039030215.1). Lineage (GTDB taxonomy): Bacteria > Pseudomonadota > Alphaproteobacteria > Rhizobiales > Rhizobiaceae > BOKV01. Next base: position 9,765 of record JBCCEP010000075.1, on the reverse strand, counting down.
TTGAAGGTGTGGTTGAGGAAAAGGCTGCCGAGACCATGGCGATGGCCGAGACCGCTGCAGAAGCAGTCGAGGAAGAAGCGGCCGAGATAATGGAAGCGGCAAAGTCCGAGCTTGAAGTGATCGAAGAAGTGGCCGAAGAAAAGGCTGCCGAAACGATGGCGATGGCCAAGTCCGCAGTTGAAGCGGTGGAAAAGGAAGCTGCAGAACTCATGGGCACTGAAGAAAAGTCCCCGGCAGGTGACACTGCTGCCGCAGCTGAACAGCCATCGGAATCCCAGCAGGCAGCTACGCTTGCCGAGCGCATGGAAGCGGAGCCTTCCGAGGATGATGCGACAAAGATGGCAAAGGCAACCGGCGATAGCGCTTCCGCAGATGAGAGTCAGGCACCGGTTATCAAGTCTGGAGCATCCGTTATTATTCGGCGCGGAGACAATCTGTGGCGAATTTCCAGGCGCATGCTTGGAAGGGGTATCCAGTATACTGTCATCTATGAAGCCAACCGGGACCAGATCACCGATCCAAATCTGATCTTTCCCGGTCAGGTGTTTGACGTTCCAGGCGCCCAGGAATCTGATCAAGGCTAAGAGTTAGAGACCGGCCGAGAGGCAACACGATTTCCTGTGTTTGACTTAATCGGTAATTACCGATAAAACGAGACCCATGGAAAAACCAGACGGAACCGATGCAGATCGCGGTACTGACTGTGGATGCTCCACCGCAAGCAGTCGCTCCGAAGCCGCTGATATGGCGCTGCAACTGAAAGCGCTTGCCCACCCGGTACGATTGCAGATCATGGAGCTGCTGCGCTGCAAGGAACATAAGTGTTGCGGAGATATATGCTCCTGCCTGCCGCAGGCTCAGTCAACGATATCACAGCATCTCGACTTATTGTGCAGGGCAGGGCTGGTAACCTGTGAGCCTGATGGTACTAGGAGCAATTACAGCCTGAATACCTCAACGATTGCCGGCTTGGCGCTCAAGGTGGCAAATCTGTCCAGGATTGGTTCCGGCAAAGCGAAAAACAAGAAGCTCGAAAGTGCGTAATGAACAAGCCTGTTCAGCCAGATCAAGTCAAATCGGGCAAGACCGATACGCCGACCGTTGACGCGGGCAGCGGTAGGACGCTTTCGACCATAAAAAATCTATGGCCTTATATGTGGCCGTCGGAGAGACCGGACCTCAAGCAGCGCGTGCTTGTGGCTTTTCTGGTTTTGGTGCTCGCAAAAGTCGTTACCGTGCTGGTGCCTTACTTCTACAAATGGGTGACAGACGCACTTACCGGCACGAATTCCACACCGGAATGGATGCCGGCAATTCTGGTCGCACCGCTAATGCTGATCATCGCCTATAACTTCGGACGGATCATGATGGTCGGTCTGAACCAGATCCGCGATGCCCTGTTTGCAAGTGTCGGCCAATATGCCGTCCGCCGTCTTTCGACAATCGTATTCCGGCATATCCATACGCTTTCGCTACGCTATCATTTGCAACGCCGTACCGGTGGCTTGTCGCGGATTATTGAGCGGGGAACCAAGGGCATTGAATCAATTGTCCGATTTACCATCCTCAACGGCGCCCCGACCATTGTCGAATTTGCCCTAATGGCCGCGGTAATTTGGTATCAGTTCGATTTTCGCTACGTGCTGATCATCGCCGTGATGATCTGGGCCTATTGCTGGTTTTCCGTAAAAGCCAGCGACTGGCGCATCTCGATCCGCCGCGACATGAACACAAACGATACGGAGGCCAATTCCAAGGCCGTCGATTCACTGCTGAATTTCGAAACCGTGAAATATTTTGGCAACGAAGCCTGGGAGGCGGGGCGCTTCGATAGATCAATGGAGCGGTATGAAGCCTCAGCCACCAGGGTATGGACGTCACTTGCCTGGCTGAACTTCGGACAGGCGGTTATTCTCGGCATTGGCATGGGTGCTTGTATGGTCATGTCGGGACTTGCTGTTTCCCGCGGTGAGCAGACGGTTGGCGACTTTGTGCTTATCAACGCATTGCTTTTGCAACTATCCATTCCGCTCAACTTTATCGGATATCTGTACCGGGAAATTCGCCAAGGCCTGACTGATATCGAATCCATGTTTGATCTGCTGGACGAAGATCAGGAAATTCAGGACAAGCCGGGCGCCAAGCCGCTTGAGATCAACAAGGGCGAAATTGTCTTCGACAATGTATATTTTCACTATGATGAAGATCGCCGAATTCTGAAAAATGTCAGTTTCAAGGTACCTGCCGGTAAAACCGTCGCCATTGTCGGGCCTTCGGGCGCGGGAAAGTCCACGATTTCTCGGCTGTTGTTTCGCTTCTACGATGTTAACAGTGGTCGTATTCTGATCGATAATCAGGATATTCGCGACGTGACACAGGAATCATTGAGGGCCGACATCGGCATGGTTCCCCAGGATACCGTACTGTTCAACGAAACGCTGGCATATAACATCCGCTATGGCCGGATTACGGCCACTGATGATGAAGTCCGTAATGCTGCAACCATGGCGCAGATTTCCGACTTTATCGCCACGCTTCCAGACGGATTTGATACCGAGGTCGGCGAACGCGGTCTTAAATTGTCTGGTGGCGAAAAACAGCGCGTCGCTATCGCGCGCACACTGCTCAAGGCGCCCCCAATTCTGATTCTGGACGAAGCCACTTCGGCGCTCGATTCACAGACCGAGCAGGAAATTCAGGCAGCGCTTGATATTGTCTCCAAGGATCGCACAACCTTGGTGATTGCCCACCGGCTTTCCACGGTGGTCAATGCCGATGAAATCATCGTCCTGAAAGCCGGCGAAATCAATGAGCGTGGAACCCATAAGCAGCTCCTGAAGGAAAAAGGCCTTTATGCTGAAATGTGGAACCGGCAGCGCGAGGCTACAGAGGCCGAAGAAAAACTTAGGGCAGCTCGCAAGGCCGCGGATATAAAGACAACGGTTTGATAAAATTTCCGTCACTCATGGGCAGGGTCTAAACAATCGCCACGTGTTCGGCATGACATTGAGACCGTTTCCTGCTAACTGGTCATTTTCAATTTCAGGGAATGACAATGCAGTTTGCCAATATCATTGATGCCATCAAAAATGCGCTGGTTCCTATCCACAGGGAAGGTTGGGCATTTATCGCGGCTTTCTTCGTGGCTTCGATCGTTCTCGGCTGGCTCTGGGATGGATTTTTCTGGATTGGCCTGGCGCTTACGGCATGGTGTGCCTATTTCTTCCGCGATCCACCGCGCATAACCCCTGTCAGCGACGATTTTGTAATCGCGCCTGCCGACGGAAAGATCTCTGCAATCGGCCAGGCAATTCCGCCAAAGGAGCTCGACTTGAGCGACAAGCCGATGCAGCGGATATCGATTTTCATGAACGTCTTCAACTGCCACATAAATCGCGCACCGGTCAGCGGCAGGCTTGAGCGGATAATTCATAAGCCCGGAGCCTTTCTGAGCGCCGAATTGGACAAGGCATCGACCGACAATGAACGCAATTCCATTCTGATCGATGGCCCGCAGGGTAAACTTGCCGTTGTACAGATTGCCGGTCTTGTCGCCCGGCGCATTGTAAGCTGGGTGCATGAGGGCTCAGAGATTGCCACCGGTGAGCGCTTTGGCCTCATTCGTTTTGGTTCGCGTGTGGATGTCTACCTGCCGGAAGGGGCGGTCATCTGTGTATCACTGGGCCAGACCGCAATTGCCGGAGAGACATTGCTTGCCCGTTATGATGATGCATCGGTACAACCAGTGACCCGAGTTGGCTGAACACGTCGATGGAAACGCCCTTCATACCGTTTGATCCTGATGGCAACAGCCAGAATACGCAGCCAAGGCTCCGTGACATTCCCATAAGGGCTATATTTCCAAACCTTCTCACTCTGCTGGCAATATGCTCTGGCCTGACATCAATCCGCTTTTCCATAGAAGGCCGCATTGAGCTTGCCGTGGCGGCGATTTTGCTGGCAGCCGTTCTTGATGGACTGGACGGAAGGGTCGCCCGGTTTCTAAAGTCGACCACCCGGTTCGGGGCACAGATGGACAGCCTCGCCGACTTCGTGAATTTCGGCGTGGCGCCTGCAATGATGCTCTACTTCACCCTGATGGATTCGGTGCGATCCTTCGGTTGGATCGCGGCGCTGATCTTTGCAATCTGCGCCTGTCTGCGCCTTGCCCGGTTCAATGTCATGATCGACATGCCAAGCCAGCCGAAATGGCAGAACAACTATTTTGTCGGAGTACCCGCACCGGCCGCCGCGCTGACCGTTATCGCACCGGTTTATATTTTGTTGCTTGGCGTCGAACGCAGCGACGGGCTGGCCGTGTTCACGACTTTCTACACCCTGGCGATCGGATTGCTGATGATCTCCAGCCTGCCCACATTCTCGGGCAAGGAATTTGGCAAACGCATAGCACGCGATTTGGTTCTGCCATTGATGATCGTATTGGTCACGGTAGTAGCATTTCTGCTGACCTATCCTTGGCAAACCTTGCTCATTTTCGTGTTTATCTACTTGGCCATGCTGCCATTCAGCTGGCATTCCTGGCGGAAGCAGATGAATGCTCAAATTCAGATGGCTCATGAAGCGGCAAAACCGGCTAATCCCAAGGGTAGGAAAACCCGGACGAGCAAAACCAGCAAGGACTGAATTAAGTTTAGGTCCGGCAATAGCAGCGGAGGGCCTATTCCGCTGCGTCCGGTATTTCCCAATCGCCTTCGTCCTGCTTGGACTTCTTCCGGCGGGGCCTGCCGCGCTTTTTCACAGGCTTCTCGGTAATTTTGGTTTCCGCCGCTGGTTCAACCGTATCTGTTACAACCGGCGCGGGCTTCGCAAACAGGTTCATAACATTTGTCGGCAGTGACAGCATCACCGGGGTAAGGACCAGCGTGAGCAGCGTCGAGAAGGCCAATCCGGAAATAACCGCAGTCGAAAGCTGCACCCACCAGATTGAAGTAATCGAGCCGATGCTGATGACCTGCTGGATATAGTCCATGTTGATCGCCATCGCCATCGGAACCAGACCAAGAATGGTCGTGAACGTGGTCAGGAAGATCGGACGGAATCGTTGCGCGGACGTTTTCAGGATAGCCTCATGGATGCCAGCCCCTTCCGCCCGCAGCCGGTTATAGGTATCGATCAATACGATCGCATTGTTGACCACGATCCCTGCCAGTGCCACCACACCGGTACCGGTCATGATGATCGAGAATTTCTGACCGGTGACCATCATACCGATCAACACGCCGACAACCGCCAATATCACCGTCGAAAGCGTCAGAACGGTCTGATAGAACGAGTTGAATTGCGTAACCAGGATGATGAACATCAAGAACAGGGCACCAAGCGCTGCTTTCCCAAGAAACGCGCCTGCTTCTTTCTGATCCTCGTCAGCACCCCGGAACCGCATCTGGATACTTTCCGGCCACTCCTGCTTGGCGAGCCATTCATCAATCTGCCCGACCTTGTCGTCCGGAGTCATCGTCCTGCCATTGAACTGGCTGCCGACGATCAGATTCGCCTTGATATCCATTGCATAAAGGCCGTCCCGTTTCGTGATTGACGAAACCTTTGGCTGCGCATTGACGGTAAGGAAGTTGCCAATCGGCACTTGCCCGTTCTCTGTGCGCAAACGCAGTCCATTGAGACTATCGAGCGAACGTTGTTCCTCCGGTAGCCGGACACGGATATCCACTTCATCTTCGGAATCATCAGGCCGGTAGGTGCCCACCAAAACGCCGTTCGTAACCAGCTGAACCATGGCGCCAACCGCGGTCACGCCGGCATTGTATCGACCTGCCTCTTCACGATCGACCACAAGCTCCCATTCAATGCCGGGTAGTGGGCGCCCATCTTCAATATCCCGCAGATCATCTTGAGTGTCGAAGAATTCGCGAACCTGGCCGACGCTATTGACCAGCGTATCATAATCATCAGACTTCAGTTCAAGCCGGACGTCCTTCCCGCTCGGCGGACCGCCTTCAAGTTTACGAAGTTCAATATTCACCCCGGCGATCGACGCTGTGCGATTGCGAATTTCCTCGAAGATTTCTTCCGCGCTGCGCCGCTTAGAGAAATCGGCAAGTTCGATTTGCATTGTCGAGACGACATCGGCAGGCGCATCCTGCGGTGCGTTGACATTGCCGGCATCGCTGCCGGCACCGCTTCCGGGCGCAGTTGCAGTCAGGACAACGTTATCGATCCCCGTTACCTGAAGAACTTCATTCTCAACCTCGATTGAAATGTCTCGTATGTCTTCCGCCGACATGTTGCCCCGGGCAGAGACAAACAATGTTGCGATATCCGGTTCTTCCTCGACAAAGAACTCAACACCGGCATTGTTTTGGGCAAACATTACAAATGTGCCGATCGTGACGGAAATCGCGACGATTATCACTGCCACATTACCGACCACGCTTCGGGTAACAACATTCAGGAAGCGGACATAAATACCCATGATGCCGGTCAGTTTTTTGACATCCAGCTCGACACCTGCTGAAAGCATCCGCGCATTGTCCTGGACCGGTTGAAGTTTTGGCTTGCGACGTTTACGCATCACACCGGTCAGCCACCAGCTGACAATTGCCACCACCGCCGCAGTGCCCAGCGTACCGGCAAGGCGAATGCTGCCATCATAGGCAGAAAATCCGGCAACCCAGGCGATCAAACCCGCTGCCAGCGCGCCATGGATCGCGTTTGCAATCTTCGCATTTCGGCCAACCCAATTCGCGTAGCGGGCCATCGTCATGCCGGTTACCGGAACAAATACCAGCGCTGTAAGCAGTGATGCGGTAAGAACGATGATCACCATTACCGGCAGATAGCTCATGAACTCGCCCGATACGCCCGGCCACAGCAAGAGCGGCAGGAATGCTGCAAGGGTCGTTGCCGTCGACGAAACGATCGGCCACAACATTAGCTTGGCCGCCCGTTTATAGGCATCATCGGTCGGAAGACCTTCAGCGATTTTTCGGTCGGCATACTCGGTCATGACGATCGCGCCATCGACAAGCATACCTACGGTCAGCACCAGGCCGAACATCACCATCATGTTTACGGTCATGCCAAGCGAGGCCAGAATCAGGAAGCCCACCATGAACGATGTCGGAATGGCTAACCCGACCAGTAATCCGGATCGCACCCCTAGCGAACCGACAACAACAATCATCACCAGCGAAATCGCGGTAAGGATGGAAGATTGCAGTGAACCGAGTACCTCAAAGATGAAAGAAGACTGGTCGATCAGGAAGTTGATCTTGATAGTACTCGGCCAACCCTCTGAATATTGCTCCACAACCTCTCGTACGCGAGTGTTGTTCTCGACAATGTTGGTGCCGATGCGTTTGACGACTTCCAGCGAAACTGCTGGTTGCCCATTTACCCGGGTGAAGGAGGAGGGGTCCTTATAGGTGCGCCTGATCTCGGCTATGTCGCCAAGCGTGACAACCGCTTCGCCATTCTGCTTGATCGGGATCGCATAGACGTCAAAGGCATCTTCCAGCAAGCCCGGTAGCTTGATGTTGAATCGCGCCTGACCGTCATCGATAAATCCGGCCGGAACAAGCTGATTGTAATCGGACAGGGATGTCAGCAGTTCCTGCTGGCTGATATCGTAGGATTCCAGCTTCATGAGGTCGAGCAGGACCTCAAGCAATTCCTCCCGGTTTCCCTTCAGGTTGACTTCTCGGACCGACGAAATCGCCTCGATTTGATCCTTGAGTTTACGCGCATGCGTGTAAAGCGCACGCTCAGGCACATCGCCTGAAAGCGTAACGATTATTGTCGGTTGCAGGGCGAAATTAGTCTCGAATATCTGCGGCTCATCCGCATCGGATGGTAGTTCCGCCTTGGCAATATCGACCTTATCGCGGATATCAGCGAGGATTTTTTCCTTTTCACTTCCGATCTGGAATTCAAGCACAATCCCGGCATGACCTTCCGAAGCGATTGAAGTGAGTTCCTTGAGACCTTCAATCCCTCGTAGTTCCGTCTCCATTGGCCTGACCAATAGGCGTTCGCTGTCTTCCGGCGAGATACCCTGTTGGGGAATGGAGACATAATAGATCGGAACATCAATGTCGGGATTGGCTTCTTTCGGAATGGAAAGATACGCAAATACGCCCGCCGCGATCATGACAATCATGAGCGTGAGGACAGTCCGTGGACGGCTGAGTATTGCTTCCAGGGCTCCGCTCATTGAGTGCGCTCCTGGTTTTCGTCAGGTTTTTCAACGGCCAGTCCGGCATTCACGATCGGATCTTGAACCGGATCGACCTTTTCGCCTGCGATGACATATTCCTGACCCAGCGAAATTACACGCATTCCCGGTTCAAGACCGGTTATCCAGAAGCCATCATTTGTCTGGGCAAGGATCTTGATCCCGACAAATTCCACCCGATCATCATCGCCGACGACTCGCAAGCCGATGCTTCCGTCATCGGCAAGTGTGATCCACGACGGAGAAATCCTGAATGCTTCGATGGATTCTAGCTGGATCCTGGCATTTGCGGTCAACCCGTCGAAGATCTCGTTTTCAGGATTTGCAATTTCAATCTCCACCAGGAATGTCCGGGTACTGGCTTCAGCTGAAGTCGAAATATATGTGATTTTCCCAGGTACACTCTTTCCGGTAATCAAGTCCACATTGGCGTCCATGCCCAAACTGACATTACCGATATCGCGTTCGGAGATTTGGCCCACAACCAGCATCGGGTCTGGATCGATCAGCGTTACGCAAGTTCCCGAGGCAGTGAGCACATCGCCTGGTTCTGCAATCGGATCCTGAACGATCCCGGATGCATTGGCACGGACATTTGTCCGGGCAAGCTCGATCTCGGCTTCAGCAAGTTCGGCAATCGCAGCTTGCATTGTTGCGTTCAGTTCCCGGACCCTCGAACTTGAGGAAAAACCTTGCTCCTGCAAGGTGACATTGGATTCATGATCGGTCTCCGCACGAAGCAGCTGAGCTTTCGCGCGGGCGACTTTCGCTGCGCGGGATCCCGGGTCAAGTTCGCAAACAAGATCGCCCTCATTCACATAGTCACCCTTCTCGACCAGCCGCTTCAGGATAATTCCGCCGGTTTCAACACGAACCGGAACAACCGATTTCGCCTGGGTCCGGCCGCGGACTTCCAGCTCCTTTTGTCGGTCTTCCGGCATCACGGTGACATAGCGCACCTTGAACAGGCTCGCCGAACGATCTGCCTCACGCTGGGCGATTGGCGGCGTGTCATCTTCCGGATGGGCCTGACCGCCTATCCTGACCTCGCCGGTCGCCATCCACGCAACGATTGCGGCCGAAATCCCTAACGCAATGACATGCGGTGTTCTGATTCTGAACGCCATAACGGTCTTTCTCTAGTTCGTCGCTTCTCTCTCGGCGATAAAATTTCCGCCTGAACAAAACTTATTCTGCAGCTTCGACCTGGACGGGCCCCGATGCGAGCGAGACAAGCTCGTCCTGGTTTTCCTTTAAATAGTTAAGGTCGTTACCCATTACGGCAACGCCGTAATTTGCGACCCAGCGTGTTGCCGGATTGTCACACTCTGTAACCACACCGGACAGCATTTCTACTTCTGCCTCCAGCCATTCAATTCTCTGGGCGATCGCACGTTTGATAGCCGCTGGCCCTGCAAGGCTCGCATTCATCGCAACCAGCAGGAATTCCGATTTGAACTTGTCCTTGCTGGGAGGTTGCGACAGTCCCAAAGCAAGCTCCAGGCGCCCATTCTCTGTTATGGAATATGTTTTTCGGTCGGGCTTGCCTTCCT
>JBCCEP010000074.1:0-12499 GCA_039030215.1 Pseudomonadota bacterium | reverse complement strand
CTGACGAATTTCTCAATGACTGAATCTTTGGAACGCTTGAAGGTTGTATAGGTAAGGAACAACAGCGCCAGCATCATCATCAGGTGAAAGATACGAATATCCCGGGTCGACAGAACCAGGATGCCGGACACGTTCAATAGATGAAAGGAGCCAATCACGAACGCGATGACATTGATCGAATTCTGAAAAAGCTTGTCGAGAAAATTGTTCATGAGCAATCCGAGATGTCAGGGATTGGAAAACCTCCCCGACATCTCTTGGTTTGGATGGAAAATGACGCCTTACTTCTTGAAATATTGTTCAGCGCCTGGATGAAGCGGAATTTTCAGGCTTAACGACCTTTCCGGCTCAATCTGGTTGGCAAGCGCGTTTTCTGCCCTGAACTCGTCCATGTTGTCATAGATGGCCTTGGTGATTTCATAGGCAGTCTTGTCATCCATGCCAACATCAACAATCAGCATATTGTTGACACCAAGCACAGCGCCGTCGCTATCAGTGTTGTAGACATCCTTCGGCACGACAACTTTGTTGTAGTTCTTGTACTTGTCGAGTGCCGCAGTCATCTGGTCGTCCGAAAGCGGAATGAATTTGAGTTTCTTGTTGGCTTGTGCCTGCATCACGGCGCCTGCGGGATAGCCGCTCAGCGCAAAGGCTGCATCGACATTTCCATCCGCCAATTGACTGAAGCCATCCGAATAGGACAGGAAACTTGGTGTGATGTCGTCAATGCTCATACCTTCCAGGCTCAGAACCTGGTTGAGAAACGGTATGGTTCCGCCACCTGCCGGACCGACCGCAACGCGCTTGCCCTTCAGATCTGCAATGCTGTTGATTGGCGAACCGTCCAGCGTCATCATGTGAAGGATACTGAAATGCAGAGACCCGAGCGAACGCAGGTTCATCGCGCCGCTTTTCTTGTAAGGACCTACACCTTTATTGGCGAGCACCGACAGATTGTTGTTTGTTATACCGACATCAACTTCGCCCCTATTGACCAGACGCGGGTTTTCGACCGATCCCTGCGTCACGATAGGCACCATGGTCAGACCATCTGCATATTTGCCAACTAGCGAGGAAATTGCCTGCCCGACCGGATAGAACGCCCCGCCCTGACTTGCCGTTCCCATCCTCAATTCAGACGCGTTGGCAGCAGTCACACTGCCCAATATTCCAAACACAACCGCAACTACGGCGATGCCCGCACTTCGAACCTTATTTAGAACCAACATGGTTTCCTCCCTGGGTCGATAGAAATCATCGCCCAAGGTTAGTGGGGAAGACGCAGAAACGCAATAAAAAATCGATAATTTTGAAATAATCAAAAAATATCTATATTTTAAATTCAGCCTCGCGGGCAACGATCGCTTGTGAGGCATGGTTTATCGCCTGTCGCAAGGCTTCGCGATCTCCGACGTGATTGGCGAGCAAAAGCACAAGCCGTGCATTGAGCGCAGCGCTTTCTTCATCAGACAGGCCCTCATGGGCGTCGATCAGTTCCGCATAAAATCCATCCGGGTCGGCAATATTCGGATTTGTGTTCAGATCACCCATGTTTCACTCCATCGCACAGGCTTTTCGAAGCGCGAGCTGAACCGCCGCTTCATCAAATTGATTCCATCTCGCCGCCACATGTTGGTCAGGCCGGATAAGGTAAACTGCAGAATCTGCTTCACCCAGGTAACGTTCGCCGAGCATTCCTGTCTTGTCGTCGGTGGCTGAAACTGCAACGCGGCCTATCTTCATGCCACGCTCATCAATCTCGTCCGGCGCTTCCGCATCAATTGTCAGAAGGACAAATTCATTACCAAGCCTGGAGAGTAGAAATCCGTCGCCAAGCGGTGCGTCAGGACAGGCGCTACCAGCCCGCGTTCTTACAGGCCCTCCTGTCAATTCATCGGGGCCATTTAACGACAGACCGTCATAGGTGCACGGAACCGAAAGCCTTCCGGAATTCACCAGGGGCCGGGCAAAGGCGTGATGCTCCGCAAGGTCCAGAACCGCGTTACGGAAAGTGTGACTGATCCTTGATTTCGGCGTGATGAAGTCCGTTGCTCTCGTGGAGTTCAGGATATTCTCGTCCGCACCATGGATCCGTTCCTCATCATAGCTGTCGAGCAACCGCTCCGGTGCCTTGCCCTTGATGACGAATCCCAACTTCCAGCCGAGATTGTCGACATCCTGCATACCGGAATTCGCGCCACGTGCGCCAAAGGGCGAAACCTGATGCGCCGCATCGCCGGCGAATATGACCCTGCCATGACGAAACTTCTCCATTCGCCGGCACTGGAAAGTGTAGATCGACGTCCAGACGATGTCGTATTCAACATCAGGGCCCAGCATCGCATCGAGCCTGGCTCGAATATTGTCTTCCTTCATCTCCTCTTCACGGTCGACATTCCAGCCGATTTGGAAGTCTATTCTCCACACGCCATCAGGCTGCTTGTGCAACAATGTTGAATCGCCCGATTTATGCGAGGGCTCGAACCAGAACCAGCGTTCGGTGGGAAAATCTGCCTTCATCTTGATGTCGGCAATCAGGAAGCTGTCCTGGAACACCCTGCCTTCAAAATCCAGCTTCAGCATTTTTCGCAAGGGCGATCCGGCTCCGTCGCAACCGATCAGCCACTCAGCTTCCAACTGATAAGTCCCTTCCGGGGTCGTAACCTCAAGTTCGACATGATCATCTTTCACCTGCACAGAATCTACACGGTTCTTTCCACGTAGTTTGATCGGCGCGCCATCCTTTTGTGCCTGCCGCACCCGATCGACCAGAAACTTCTCGAAATAGGGCTGCTGCAGATTGATGAATGCCGGATATTTATGCCCCTCTTCGGGCAACAGGTTAAACTCAAAGACCTTTCTGTCCTCGTGAAAAACCTTGCCCAGATTCCATATCACGCCTTTTTCCAGCATGGGTTCACCGCAACCATACCGGTCGGAAATTTCCAGACATCTTTTTGAAAAACAGATTGCACGGCTGCCCATGCCAATGCCTTCGTGATCATCCAGTACGACTACCGGAATGCCCTGCAATCCAAGATCCAGCGCAGTTGCAACCCCGATCGGACCTCCGCCCATGACAACCACAGGATGGCGAACGGAACTTGCAGCATCCTGATCTGGCGATCGCTCATAAGGATATAGTTTGAACGCAAGGCTGTAGCGGTCGTGTAGGGCTGTATTCATGGGTCTCACCGTCAGCCCTGCAGGGCCTCCCACATCTCCAGGTCCCGCTGTGCAGTCCAGATGCGCGGCGTATCGATGCCGCGTGCCTCGTCATAGGCCCGGGCTACATTGAATGGCAGACAGTGTTCGTAGATCGCAAAATCACCGAATTTTGGATCGCATTGGTCCCGCACGGCATCCCAGGCATCCTTTAGCGATCCGCCTCTTGCGGCGACCATTGCGGCCGGCTGGTATGTGCTGTCGACAAAATCACGGGTCGATTCCAGCGCCGCTTCAACCATTTCGGTGCCCACCAGAGCATCGCCACGCCCAGGTGCAATTGATTTGGGATTGTAAGCCTTGATATTGTCGAGCGTTCCGCCCCAGTCATTGAAATGCCCGTCACCGCAATAGCATGCAGAATGATATTCGACGATATCGCCTGAAAACATCACCTGCTCATCCGGCACCCATATGATGCTGTCCCCGGCCGTATGGGCGCGCCCGATTTGTCTGATCACGATTTTCCGGCTGCCCAGATAGACCGTCATGGAATCTGAAAATGTCGTTGTCGGCCAGGTCAGCCCGGGAATGCTCTCATGCCCTTCGAACAGGCGTGGAAATCGTTGGAATTCGCTATCCCAATCCTCCTGTCCGCGTTCCACGACCATTGATCTCGCCTTGTCCGACATTATGATCTGCTGCGCACCATAGGCGGAAGCTCCCAGGACGCGAACCGCATGGTAATGGGTCAGGACGACGTGGCTGATCGGCTTGTCGGTAACCTCCCGTACTTTTTCGATCACCTTGTTGGCGAGACGAGGTGTCGCCTGGGCTTCGATGATCATCACGCTGTCATCACCGATGATCACGCCGGAATTGGGATCGCCCTCTGCCGTATACGCCCACAGCCCGCTGCCAATTTCTGTGAAACTGACTTGTTTCTCATCCATGTCTCCCTGAGAGGCAAATGCCTTGGCCATATGAAGGTCTCCCCGTTTATTTTGAGCCAATGACTCCTGTCACAGCCGATCAAATTAGCATGCCTGTTCGCCGACTTAAATCGATGTTCAATTGGAGGTCAGCACATTTTTGTCTCTGACGGAATATAACTCGGCTACATGTGCCCGCAGCCAGACGCAGGCAGGATCATCTTCGGTTCTATGATGCCATACCATTTTTATGTCAGATGGCCCTTCCGACAAGGTGATGCCCAAATTCTCAGCATGGCCCAAAACTTCCATTTCTGCGGCAAATTGCTCAGGAACGATCGCGACAAGATCAAGCTCATTCAGCAATTGCGGAAAGGCGCCAAAATGGGCGAGCCGCAAGACGACATTTTCTGAAAGTTGATTGCGGGAAATCGTTTCTTCAATGTCCATCGCATATGTCGCGGCTGGAGCTGAAACGAGGATTTTTTTGTTTCGTAATTCGATAATATTGGCTGGCTTGTTTTTCAGGCCTGATCCCGCAATAGCAACATATCTCTCCGAAAACAGGACTTGGGAACGAAACCCCCGCTCGACAATATCGATCATGCCGAGTGCAAGTTCGGTTTCTCCTGCCTCGAGAGTTTCTGCAAGCCTGGCAAAGGGAACGGATATGTTTCGTATCCGGATATTCGGGGCCGAACTCAAAATCTTGATTGCCAATTTTGGCAAGAGCAAAGTCTCTCCGAGACCGGACAAAGACAGACGGAAAAGCTTGTTGCTCTTTTCTGGTTCAAATCCGTAGCCATTCTCCAGCGTTCCGACAATACCCGCCAGATGACTATCGATGATCGGCAAGATTGTCTCAGCAAAGGATGTTGGAACCATTCCGTCACGCGTCCTGACAAACAGCGGATCATCAAGGGCAATCCGAAGCCTGGCCAGTGCATTGCTAGTAGCTGGCTGACTCAGCCCCAAAAGCGCACTCGCCCTGGAAACAGACCCGACTTCTCCCAATACAACAAGCAAGCGGAGCAGGTTCAAATCCAGGGTCTTTATGTTTATTGATTTCATGAATTTATAATATTTCAAATATCATTTGGACTTTAGTTTACCCAGATGAGAGGATGATCGCAATCCTGTACTTATGGCCAATAGGAGCCCTTCGCTTGGAAGTTTCATTTTCCAAAGAGATCGAGAAGTTGCAGCTCGGAAAAGGCGAGATTTTTCACGGCGAGGGTATTCTCGCCGTCACAAAGGCCCTGCTTCAGTCAGGTGTCTCCTATATCGGCGGCTATCAGGGTGCACCGGTTTCCCATTTGATTGACGTCATGGTCCAGGCAGCGCCGAAATTGTCCGAGCTTGGTGTGCATGTCGAACCCTGTACAAATGAGGCATCTGCAGCGGCAATGCTGGGCGCCTCGATAATGTATCCTGTTCGCGGCGCCGTCACCTGGAAATCGATCGTTGGCACCAATGTTGCCGCCGATGCCCTGTCCAATCTTGCTTCCCCCGGTGTCATGGGAGGCGCACTGATTATCGTCGGTGAAGACTATGGCGAAGGCTCTTCAGTCATCCAGGAACGAACCCATGCCTTTGCGATGAAATCGACAATGTGGCTCGTGGATCCCAGGCCCAACCTGCCAAGCATCGTGAATTGTGTGGAGAAATCCTTCGAACTTTCTGAAGCCTCTAATACCCCGGTAATGCTGGAACTGCGCATTCGTGCCTGCCACGTACAGGGATCCTTTGAAACAAAGGACAATATTGCCGCTGATGTTTCAACTACAAGGCGCCTGGCGGAACCTGCTCCACATAAATATGACCAGCTCGCACACCCGCCGGTCACCTTCAACCAGGAACGGCTGAAGAGCGGCGAGCGCATGCAGTCCGCCAGAGATTTCATCCGCGATGAAAACCTCAATGAATTGTTCGATGGCACACAGTCAGACGTTGGACTGATTGTTCAGGGCGGTTTGTATAATTCCCTTATGCTGGCGCTGGCAGAACTCGGATTGGTCGATCCGGAAGGAAAAAGTGAGCTCCCCATCCTGGCACTCAACATCGTCTATCCGCTGGTGCCCGAAGAACTCGTCGACTTCGCAAGCAACAAGAAGGCTGTCCTGGTAATCGAAGAGGGGCAGCCGGAATACATCGAAAATGAGATCGGCACATTGCTACGCCGGGCCAGGATCGAAACGGATCTGGCGGGCAAGGACTGCCTGCCCATGGCCGGCGAATATACTTCCGAGGTCTTGATTGCAGGCGTCGGGAAGTTTCTTCGCAAACACCTCCCAAAGATCGGCAATTCGCTTAAAGACGATAACTTCGCAGATGAAATCGACGCCCTGCGCAACCAGGCCAAAGAACTACTCTCAGACCCGGTCCCGCCACGCCCGCCAAATTTTTGCACAGGCTGTCCGGAACGACCGTTCTTTACGGCCTTGAAACTGGCCGAGAGAGAAGTTGGCAACTTCCATTACTCTGCGGATATCGGATGTCATGCCTTCGCGACCTTTGCACCGTTTAATTTTGGAAACTCGATCCTGGGCTATGGGATGAGCCTGGCATCAAACGCATCGGTCGCAAGTTTCCAGGAAAAAAGACCGGTTGCCGTCATGGGAGACGGCGGCTTCTGGCACAATGGATTACTGTCCGGAGTTACATCGAGACTAATGAACGGCGGCGACGGCATCCTGGTAATCATGAAAAACGGTTACACCTCTGCGACGGGGACGCAGGAGGTGATTTCCTCGCCAGATACACAGATGAAACTCGCCTCCGCAGAGAAAAGCGCGACCCAGGACGAAACGACCATAGAAAAAGCGCTGAAAGGCGTCGGCGTGAAATGGCAGCGAACCGTTCACACCTACAAGGTGTCACAAATGCGCGATACGCTGCTGGAGGCATTCAGGTCTAAATTTGATGGGCTGAAGGTCATCGTCGCAGAAGGCGAATGCCAATTGGAACGGCAGCGCCGGATCAAACCAATCCGTTCAAAGGCATTGGCACAAGGCGAACGGGTTATCCGAACCCGCTTCGGAATTGATGAGGATACCTGCACCGGCGATCATTCCTGTATTCGTTTGTCCGGTTGCCCGACCCTGACCGTGAAATCATCCTCTGATCCCCTGAAAACCGATCCGGTGGCCCACGTAACCAATGGATGTGTGGGTTGCGGTCTGTGCGGCGAAGTCGCCCATGCCGCAACCCTCTGTCCATCATTTTGGCGCGCCGACATCATTTCCAATCCAACACTGTGGGATCGTCTCAAAGCCAGCCTGCGCGGCTATATCACAGGATTGAAGACCGCATGACCGCCCGCAAAAATAATCAAAGATTGCGCATACTGCTCGCCGCGCTGGGCGGCGAAGGCGGCGGCGTACTCATGAACTGGATCGTGGAAACAGCCCGCAACGCTGGATATGCGGTACAGGCGACATCGGTTCCCGGTGTCGCACAGCGCACTGGCTCGACAAGCTACTACATAGAAATTGCCAATGCCAAGCGTGGCGATGATGTAGTGTTTGGCCTGGTACCAATTCCAGGAAGGGTCGATGTCGTCCTTTCCAGCGAATTGGTTGAAACCGCCCGCGTCATTGCCGCCGGATATGTTTCCCCGGAGCGAACCACATTGATCAGTTCGACCGCCCGCACCTACGCCACAGCCGAAAAAATCGCACTGGGCGATGGCAGATATACCGAGGAAAACGTATCCCGGGCAGCAGCGAAAATGGCTTGGAAAAATTTCCTGCTCGATCTGGGCAAGATCGCAACCGACAACGGTACATTTGTCAGCGCAACAATGTTCGGAGCGCTCGCAGGCAGCGAGGTATTGCCATGGGACTTGGACAAGTCCCGGGTCATTCTCGAAACCGGAGGGAAGCACAATCCCAGCCTGGCTGGTTTTGACGCAGCGGTCGACGCCATCAGAACACTGCATGATGCTCAAAATCAAATTACCAGCAAGCAGGCATCTGCTCCGACGGATTCTACAGATAAGCCGAATTCCGACCTGCCCGACCTGCCAAAAGCGTTACAACAGGTCCTGCAGCTGGGACATGATCGTTGTGTTGATTTCCAGGACGAGGCTTACGGCGAGGAATATCTGGGTCGGGCGAAATCCCTCTATGAAACCGCCGATTTGGACGATTCCCAAATAAGCCACGCCGTTACTGAGGCTTGCCGGCGCCTGGCACTTTGGATGGCGTATGAAGATGTCGCCCGCGTCGCCGATCTGAAAACGAGACCGGAGAGATTTGACCGCATACGCCAGGAAACCAAATCAAGACCTGGCCAGATTATCTCAGTAACAGAATTCATGAAGCCCCGCGCAGAGGAACTGGCCGATATACTTCCTGTCGCTATCGGTGAGCGGATCATGAGACGCGCTGCAAATGGCAGGAAATTCCCGTTTCTCGGACGCGGTATTCACGTTCGGTCAAATGGCGTGATGGGCTACTGGATGCTACGCGGTGTCGCATCACTCTCACGCCTAAGGCGCCGGTCCTATCGATTCAAGCACGAGCAAATAGCCATCGATGAATGGCTCGACATGATGAAAAAATCACTTGTTCATTCACCTGCGGTTGCACAGGCACTCGCCGAATTGCCCCGCGTGTTGAAGGGCTATTCCGACACGCTACAGCGCGGAAAATCCGCCTATAACCAGATAATGGCACAGATTGTTCGTCCGACAGCCAATTCTGGTCATTGGGACAAGTCCGCCACCGTTCTTCAATCCGCAATTGCCGCTGCTCTGGCAGATGACACCCATGCCCGGCTTGATGCTGTACTTTCAGACCAAAAGGGCCCAACGGCTAACAAGAAATCGACCACACCCGCCCTGGCTTCGGAGGTATCATGCTGATCAGCCACCGCAAGCTCATCGTCGAATGGGGTCATTGCGACCCTGCCAATATCGTCTTCTACCCAAACTATTTTACCTGGTTCGATGCTTCCACCGCGAACCATTTCAAGGAAGCGGATTTGCCAAAACCTGAACTGGTGCGTCGCTATCGCGTGGTCGGATTTCCAATGGTCAAAACCGGTGCAGAGTTTCATCTGCCCTCCAGCTATGGGGATGAAATCGTCATTGAAACGCAGATCACCGATTTCGGCCGTGCAAGCTTCGAGGTTGAACATAAACTGTTTCGCGATGAGAAACTCGCTGTCACCGGTCATGAAAAACGAGTCCTGGTCACCCGTTCCGATGATGGCAAGGGCATAAAATCATTCCCGATCCCCGAAGAGATAAAGGCATTGTTTGCGAGCGAGGGCTGAAAATGCATTATCGTAAGGTGGAGAGGGAAAATTGTCGGGTGCTGTCGCCCGCCGGTGGGCTCGATGAGATGCAACCAAAGTGTTTTAACCAGACGCGGTAGGGTATCTTTCGGCGTCAGCTCAGAAGGAGGAGAACCAGTGATAATGCTAAGAAAAATGAGCGCGATTGCGCTGGGAACAGCAATCATGCTTGCCGGTTCCGTTGCCGCGTTTGCAGCCGAATACGAATTCAAGCTGCACCATTTCCTTAGCCCGAAAGCGCCAGCACACACGAAGATGCTGGAGCCATGGGCCCAAAAAATCATGGATGCATCTGACGGACGTATCAAGATCGAGATTTTTCCATCCATGACCCTCGGTGGAAAGCCACCGCAATTGCCACGGCAGGTTCGTGATGGGGTCGTCGATATGGCATGGATCGTCAACGCCTATGCTGCCGGCGCATTCCCGCGTACCGAAGTTTTTGAGCTTCCCGGTGTCCACCAGGGCAATAGCGCCGCAGTCAATCGCGCCATGAAAGCGATGTATGAAGATGAACTGTCCAAGGACTTCAAGGGACTGGTCGCACTGTTCCAGCATGTCCATGGCGGTCAGGCGATCCATATGGCTACCGACGAGGTGCGCAGCCCCGAAGATATGAAGGGCAAGAAAATCCGCATTCTTTCGCGTACCGGCTCCTGGGTATTGGAAGCACTCGGGGCAAGCCCCGTAAAGACCTCGGTCGGTGAAATACCGGTTGCCTTGTCGAAGAAAGTCGTGGACGGCGCACTGATCCCGTTTGAGATCATCCCGCCCCTCAAGATCCAGGAGCAGACCGAATATCAGATCGAGGGTCCGGGCGGCAAAAGACTGGGCACAACATCCTTTTCGGTAATCATGAATCAGGATCGCTGGGATAGCCTTCCGGACGACATCAAACAGATCTTCATCGATAATTCCGATGAGGAATGGCATGTGGAAGTCGGTGAAATCTGGGATGCCTCCGAAGCAGGTGGCATTGGTGTCGCGACGAAGGCCGGCAACAAGCATATCCAACTGACCGAGGAAGAATGGGCCGCGTTCGAGACCGCCGTTGCTCCGGTAGTCGAGCGCTGGGTCACAGAGATGCAGGATAAGGGCATTGATGGCCAGGCATTGTACGATCAGGCCACCAAGCTCGTAGGGGAAAACATGAAAACCAACTGATTGGGTGGATCAATTGGACTATCGACAAAGGACGGGGCCAATCGGCCTCGTCTGCCGCATTATCATCGCTTGGGCAATATTTGGGGGCGTCGTCTTACTGGGCGTCGTTGCTGTTAATTCCTATTCCATTCTGGCTGATGCAATAGCCAACAGACCCTTCCCCGGTGACTTTGAACTTACCGAAATGGGCGCTGCGATCGCAGTGTTCTGTTTCCTGCCCTATTGCCAACTTGTGGGCGCAAATGTTTCAGCCGACATTTTCACCATGAATGCCGGGCCGGTTAAAATTGCACTCATGTCCATCCTCGCGGCAATCGTGGCAATTCTATTTTCAGCTCTGCTGCTATGGCGCATGAGTGCGGGACTGGTCGATTACATGGAGTATTCGGAGTTTACGGGAATTCTGGAAATACCGATTTGGTGGGCTTTCATTCCCGCCCTGATATCCCTGTTCCTCCTTCTTTGCGCTTCCCTGATCACCTTTTACGACAAGATCCACGAACTCAAGAAACTAGGGGCCGGCTGACGTGGAAAGCATCACAATCGGTTTTCTCGGCCTCGGCGCCCTGGTTTTCCTGATCGCAATTCGCATGCCGATCGCCTATGCGATGATTATTGTCGGCACCGTCGGCATTGCCATTCTCAATGGCCCGGCAATTGTTCTTTCCCAGTTGAAGGACCTGGCCTATGGCCAGTTTTCTGTTTACGACCTTTCGGTTGTTCCCCTCTTCATACTCATGGGTGCTATCGCCTCTCGTTCAGGCTTGAGCGCTGATCTCTTCCGGGCCGCAAATGCCTGGCTGGGCTGGATGCGCGGTGGTGTAGCGATGTCTGCGATTGCCGCCTGCGCCGGTTTTGGAGCTGTTTGCGGCAGCTCGCTTGCGACGGCATCAACCATGGGGCGAGTCGCACTGCCGGAATTGAAACGCTACAGATATTCCGGAACCCTGGCGACCGGCACAATCGCCGCTGGTGGCGTATTGGGCATTCTGATCCCGCCTTCGGTTGTGCTGATCATTTACGCTATCGTTGTCGAGGCGAATGTCGTCACCATGTTCATGGCGGCACTGATACCGGGCCTGATTGCCGTCCTTTTCTTCGTCATTACCATTTTTGTATATGTCCTGATTTTCCCGGATGCCGGTCCAAGGGGTTCTGGCGCGACTGCCCAGGAATTCATATCGGCCACGCTGAACGTGCTCCCGGTCGGTCTTGTTTTTGGCGTTGTGATCGGCGGAATATACTTTGGCTTTTTCAATCCGACACCCGCAGCTGCTGTCGGCGTTGTGATGGTCGCGCTCTTTGGTTTCCTCAAGAAAAAACTTTCCCTGCCAAGCATCCGCGAAGGCTTGCTGGAAACCGCCTCGACCACCGGCATGATATTTCTCATACTGCTAGGAGCGGAACTTTTAAAAATCTTCATGTCTCGCGGCGGCGTACCCCAGGCGATGGCAGAGTGGATGGCAACATCCGGGCTGGAACCCATGACGATCCTGTTGCTGCTGCTTCTCGCATTGATCCTGCTCGGCTGCCTGATGGACAGCCTGTCCATGATACTCCTGGCAATACCGTTCTTCTGGCCGGTGCTTGTTCAACTAAACGGTGGAGACTTTGCCACAGCCGATACTTCACCTTTTGGAATGGACACCGAGGACTTGAAGATCTGGTTTGGGATTCTTGCGCTCATAGTGGTCGAACTTGGCCTGATCACGCCACCGGTGGGCATGAACGTGTTCATTATTTCCGCTCAGGCGCCCGACGTGCCAATGCGACAGACATTCCTGGGCGTTCTTCCATTCTTTGGTGCCGAGTTGATCCGGGTGGGTATCCTGGTTGCATTTCCGATCCTCACCCTGTGGCTACCAAGAGCACTTTCCGGATAGGTGTGAACCGCAGCTATACCTATCTTGCAGCCGCCGTCATGATCTCGTTTTCAT
>JBCCEP010000073.1:0-12897 GCA_039030215.1 Pseudomonadota bacterium | reverse complement strand
TACGGTGTTATGAATGCAGTCAAGGCAATGAGAATAAGCCGCAACTCTGTTTTCAAGTTCAACAATCCCTACTGCGCTTGTTGCAAAAAAAGAGTTACCGAATGCGAAGGCCACTTCCTTAACGCAATCCACCTTACCAGGCACAAACTGCACTCGGCAGCTGAAGTTGAGATGATGATTTTATGTGAGGGAAATGATGCGTCTTCATTTGCCGAACAGGTCAATAGCCTGTGCAATCGATTGGAGCTTATGCAATTCAATGGCCGAAAATAGGCTGCCCAAAACAGAGCATGAAGACGACACCGTCGAAACAATGCGGTGGATATTCTCAAATGCCGATGTAATCAGCGATCTGGGGGCGATCAGATTTGTACACGAGCTTATCAGCCACACGACCTCTGTCGATAACGATCAAACCAGTCCAGCGGATACCCAAAACGACGAGGTTGAAAAAAGTGTTCAAAGGCTTATACGCCTGCACAAATCCGATGGTCACTGACATTTAGAATAACGGATGCAATGCAGCGTTTGCGAATTGATGTGTTTATTGGTTGAAGTTTGCCAGGCATTGATCCATATTTAGAATCATTCTAAAGGAAAAGAAATGCGCCTCACCCGACAAACAAATTATGCCCTTCGTATCATGATGTACTGTGCGGCTACACCAGAGAAACGCAACCGTGTTTCCGAGATTGCCGCAGCGTATGGTTTGCCGGAAAAATTTCTATTCAAGATTCTCCAGCCTTTGGTTGAGGCAGGGTTGTTGCTTACAATTCGCGGAAGATCGGGAGGAATTATCCTGGCCAAGCCCGCGGAGCAAATTTCAATCCTTGATGTTGTTAAGGTCACCGAAGCCGATTTTCTGATGGCGGAGTGCTTCGACGAGGCCAATACAGATTGTCCATTGCTGGATCACTGCGAACTAAATTCGGCGCTTCGCGACGCGCTGAACTCCTTCCTTGAGTCACTTGGTAGTCGCTCAATTGCGAGCCTGGTAAAGAACAGGGCCGATATTCTTCTGAGACTCGGCATTCAGGACTCGGCAGCCTAGAACGCTCTTTCACGCCCGTCGCCTTTTTCTCAACCAAAACCTTATTCCGTCGTGCTGCTTGGACGTGTGACTATGAATGTTCCCGCCAGCAAGATACATATCGCTTGAACTGTCAGTATCCACAATGACAATTGCATGAATATCGACAGGCCAAAGGCAGCAGCCATCATGATTAGAGCGATGATTTTGTAGCGTGTCGCTATCGCGCCGGATTTTCGCCAGTCAGCGATCATCGGGCCGAATGTTCTCGAGTTCACCAGCCAGATTTCGACCGCCGGAATGCTTCTTCCAAATGCAAATGCTGCCAGGATAACAAAAGGCGTGGTAGGCAGCAGCGGAACAACAACTCCGATAAGCCCAAGCGAAATCGAGACTACTCCGATCATAAACCAGAAAATTCGCGTCGGATTACTATTGCGCAACAACTGCTGCAGGTTTCTGGGGTCCATTGAGATATCCCCGGGATCTGTTTTGAAAGCCTTCATTTCTGGGCAGGTCGATATAATGACGATCAGAAAATTCCCTGACTGGCAATTGAAATTCTGAGATTAGTTTTTCGTGCTGAAAAGAGAATCCGGCAGGTTTCGCCTGACTTTTCGCTGACGGGTCTAAGGCGTCATCATGAAATTGAGCCACAATACAACCATCACACCAATTGCGATTTTGAACGTGATACTGCCGAAATCTGATATCCAATCTGCCTGCCAATTATCGGTGGCGTTCTGATCCAAAAAATTAGGCCATTTGTGGTCGCCCATCTTCAACTACCTTCCGTACAATCAACTGTAGCGATGTTTTTCAACTCTCCCAGAAATTTCACGGGCACTCAGGCGTGTTAGCGCGGATTAACTTGACAACATTAATCATATTTTATAGCCAACACAATACATGATAAATTTTGTCATGTTTATTGGCGAGAGGAAATTGAACAAACTTATGTGAGCCAAATTTTATCAGGGCGTATCCCCGGAAACGGATTGGTCACGGAACGGTTATGCCGGCAATTTCCAGGGTGACTGTTTCTGATTTGACCAAGTCGCATTTTTCAGTTGCTTCGCGAGTTAGTGGTATATGTGTGAACTTTGCAAAACTGAACACAAGAATTCCAAGGCCGAGAGTGGCCGCTATCTTCTGTGGGAATTTACCGACAATGCCCATTGTTCGGTGATCGGCACATGTCTTTCTCACAAGGACCTTCTCGTAATCGCACAAAAACTCAATCTGACCGTCGACAAAAATGCGCCGGACTATGATGTCCACGGCTATTTCGTGAAAGCCAGCACGCAAGATTCCCCGGAAGCACGTGCGATCCATAAACTCCTGGACCGACGGTTTGGAGGTGCGCTCCGAAAGGTTTCCAGGCATAACGACCAGGAAGCACAAATCAGTTTATGGGAGGAAATGCGGGATTCCGGACATCTCGCTGCCGCCTATTACGCATTCATGACGTTGCGAAATGTACAGCTAAAGGTTCGGGGGCTGGTTTTTGGCGAAGTTCATATGTTGTCTCATCTGATGGGCGCTTCCTGGCGGAACCAAAGCAAGGAAATCGCCAGCTTGAACGAGCGTCTCGTAAACGAACAGGATGCACGCAAGAAACTGGAGAGATCGAGCAAGGATGCGCTGAAACAACGCGACATTCAGATCCAGAAGCTGGAGAAAGAGGTTTCAAAGCTAAGGGCTCTGCAGGAAACGGATCAGGTTCAAAAACCCGTGACAAAAAGAAAGCCGGATTACACGAAAACTGAAAGAGCGTTGGCGATTGCACGGGAACGGGCGCGCTCGGCCGAAAGTGCTTATGAAGCACTTGAAAAGCGGCATATTGCTCTGAATCTCCAGTTAAAGGCGAAAGCAGACCACAACCAACACGGTGAAAAGACTGAAGCAAAAAATGGTTCGGACAATGCTGCGAACTGGCAGTTATCAGGTATGCGGGTGTTGTACCTTGGCGGTATGGATCATCAAATCAGATGGATGAAGGACTATGCCGAGGAACTGGGCGTAAAGCTTGTCCATCATGATGGTGGTTTGCACCACTCGGTAACCAGGATCGATCAGGTCCTGTCTTCCATCGACTGTGTGCTTTGTCCCGTAAATTGCGTCAGCCACGACGCCTGTTTGCGGGCGAAGGCAGGGTGCAAAAAACATGGAAAACCCTTCCTTCCGCTACGCAGTGCCGGAAAGAAAACGTTTGAGCGAGCACTTGGAAAGCTGGCTGCCATATCCAGCAATTAGCTCTCATAACAGATTTAGTTTCATCAACTCAGGAGAAGAAATCCAAATAACAAACATGTCCGCTGATCATTCAGCAATGAACACAAACCGGTCGAAAATACAGGGTCTTGCCTTCACAAGCACATGATTGCAATTCGCTTTTTCGGTCTGCTGTAAAACCAGATCACGATAAAAAAATCGATCTAAAGTTGACATTTACAATCATATTAGAATAGCTAACGCCGCCAGATTCTTACCAGTACTAGAAAGGGGTTAAGATGAAAAAAGTCATGTTCGTTGGAGTGTCTGCACTAGTCAGCGCAATGCTCTCCAGCACTGCGATCGCAGACGAAAACGTCTACGGAGAGTTTCCGGTTACCGTAAAGGGATATAGCGGAGACAAGACAAATTCGGTTTCCTATACAGGACAAATCGCTCGCCATGTCCTGCACGACTCGCTCAAGAAGCTTGCAGATTCCGGTAATGGTCAGCCGAACGAAGAGCTGAAAGCCAAGATGATGACCTACTACGGCAGCAGCGATGCCGGCCGGGATATCATAGCTCCCAAGTCCAAGGATGCCTTCGCCGTAAAACAGGCTGCTGTAGATGATATCAGCACGAAAAAGAACCTGGCAGGCAAGACGTCCAAGGCAACCGTTACAGGCATGCCGAACAATATGACCGGGCCGGAACTGGTCGAATTCTGGATCGACAAGGCTTCAAGCGCGGATAAGGGTGTCGACAAGGAAAATGGCTATAATTACGGTCAGCTGATTTCCAAGTTCATCATGGGTGCCGTCTCCTATAATCAGGCAGTCGATGGTTACCTTGACGAGAACCTCAGCGCCGAAAAGAAGCCGAATGACCAGCCTTATAGTGACGGTGCTGCCTACACGGGCAAAGAGCATTCCTGGGATGAGGCATTCGGATATTTTGGTACCCCTGCACATACGCTGATTCTTGAACCAAAGCAGGTTTACGAGATTGCCAAGCAGGGCTCAGCTTCCAAAAATCCTGAAGATGCATTCAACTATGCCGACTACAACAAGGACGGCAAGATTGACCTGAAAACCGAAATGACCTTTGGTCCGGCATATTATGCTGCCGGGTTTGATGCGTCAGTCTATGACACCGGTAATGCTACCACCTATCTGCATGATATCACTCAGGCATTCCTGGATGGCCGCAAACTGATCGCCAGCGCCAATGGTGAAAAACTGACAGATGAGCAGCGTGCTCAACTGGCTTCCTATGCTGCAATTATCAGCGAAAACTGGGAGAAGGTTTTGGCGGAAGCAACGTTCAAATATGCCGGTTCAGTCTACAAGGACATGGCGAAGTTGCAGACGATTATTGAAGCCAATGGAGACACCTCAAAGGCCGAGAAGGATCTCATCAAGCATTGGGGTGAATTGAAAGGCTTCAGCCTTGCTCTGCAAACCGGCAAAGACAACCTGGGCGAAACAGCCACGCGTCTGAACCGCCTGATTGGTTACGGGCCGCTTATGCCCAATTTGAGCCAGGTCGTCGATATTGACAGCGATGGCAATTATGTACGCGATCAAGGCTCATCATGGGGCGAGTACATGCTTCATATGGCCAAGGTTCAAAATCTGCTTGTCGATAAGTTCGGTGTTAAAGCACGTAACAACGACGTTACGGGCGATATGGCAGCCTTGACCAAATCCCTTGGTGACAGCGCCGGCGCAGAAAACGACTAAAGCAAACAACTGCGGCCGGTTTGATAACAACCGGCCGCAGTTTACCGCTGCGTTGCCGTGATGGAATCTGTCCTAAGCGAATATTTCGATCGTTTGACCGAACTGCTTTTCAATCCACAGAAGCGGGTTTTCTGGGGTTACCTGGTATCGGCACTATTGGTTGCGATAGTGTTCCAATTGTTTTTTGCGGCCAAGGGTTTGCGTCAAGCACTCAAGAGCGTTTTTGATCCGCAGGTTTGGTTTTCAACCTCGGCAAAGGGCGATTACAAGCTTTTGGCAATTAATCAGCTGATAATGCAGGGAATTGCCCCGCGTTTGATCGGCAAGCTGGCAGTTGCCACATTCCTCTTCGAAGCG
This sequence comes from Pseudomonadota bacterium, assembly GCA_039030215.1. Classification (GTDB taxonomy): domain Bacteria; phylum Pseudomonadota; class Alphaproteobacteria; order Rhizobiales; family Rhizobiaceae; genus BOKV01. Next base: position 7,554 of record JBCCEP010000073.1, on the reverse strand, counting down.
TTTCATATCTGGTTTGATGGCCGCGTCCTGTTATTGCCTGACGCTCCGGGCTGGGTAATCGCTGCGATATTTACAGTATCGCTGTTCCTTCTGGATGATTTGACCAAATATCTGGTTCATCGGGCATTGCACCGTTGGCCCATCCTCTGGGCTTTTCACAAGGTCCATCATTCTGCCTAGACGCTCACGCCGGTAACGGTCTATCGTACCCATCCGGTCGAGGCGATCATATTCAGCTTACGCTCGATTTTTGTTCAGGCCGTTACCATTGCAGGTTTCTTGTATTTCTTTGGCTCCAAGGCCGAATTGATCACGGTACTTGGTACAAATTTCATCCTGTTTTTCTTTAATATTGCCGGATCGAATTTGCGCCATTCACATATTTACATTTCCTACGGCGGATTTTTGGAACGTTTCCTTATTTCTCCGGCACAACACCAGATCCATCACTCTGTTGCGACCCACCATTATGATCGGAATTTTGGAACCGTTCTGGCGATATGGGACTGGATCGGCGGCAGCCTTGAATTGGCAAAGCGAGATCAGGCTCTGAAATTCGGGATCGATGAAAAACAAGATGCAGGGCATGATTTGAAGACACTCTACCTGTCTCCATTTCGTGAGGCGTGGCAGGCACTTCTTCGCCCGATATTCAAGGAGAACAGACTTATGTCTTTCGTTACGTTTGTGAACAAGTGGCGCGCCGCGCGCCTGCTCTTGCTGATCGGCCTTGCTTTTGCTGCCGTAGCCGGCGTTGCCAGTTCAGTCGGTGCAAATGAGCTCAATATCTATTCGCATCGCCAGCCATTTCTGATCAAACCGTTTCTTGATGCCTATACCGAAAAGACAGGTACCAAGATCAATGTTGTTTACGCATCGAAGGGCCTTGCCCAACGCCTGCTTTCGGAGGGAGACAGGAGCCCTGCCGATGTGATCCTGACAGTCGATATTGCACGGCTGCACGTTTATGCCGACAAGGAATTGCTGGCCCCGGTCGAGTCCGAAATCTTGTTAGCAAGCGTACCCGAACATCTGCGTGATCCTGACAACAAGTGGTTCGCATTCTCGAAAAGAGCCCGGATTATTGCAGTTGCCAAGACCGCAGAAGACGCACATTCAATCAGCCGTTATGAAGATCTTGCAGACCCGAAATGGAAGGGACGAATTTGTTCGCGACCGGGCAGCCATGTTTATAACCGCGCGCTGGTCGCATCATTTATTGATGCTGTCGAAGTCGAAAAGACGCAGGAATGGGCGCAAGGCGTAATGGACAATTTGGCCAGACGCCCCCAGGGCAATGACCGTGCGCAGGTCAAAGCGATATTTGAAGGTGTCTGCGATATCGCCATCATCAACAACTACTATTATGGAAAATTGAACACCTCGGAAAAACCCGAACAACGCGAATGGGCAGCGGCTGTGGACTTGATTTTTCCAAATCAAGACGATAGGGGCACCCATATGAATATTTCCGGCGGTGGCGTTGCAAAGCATTCGAAGAACAAGGAGGAGGCGGTACGTTTCCTCGAATTCCTCACTTCGAAGGAAGCCCAGGAATTGTACGGCGCTATCAACTATGAGTATCCGGTAAATCCTGCAGTGCCCGTTCCGCAGGAACTGGCTGCCTGGGGCGAGTTCAAGGAAGACCAGATGCCCATTGCTCGAATTGCCGATCTGGCACCGCAAGCACAAAAGGTCATCGACAGGGTTGGATGGTAAATACGGTCGGGACCAATCGTGAGCTACCGACGCTAAAATGGATTTCGCCATGGAATTTGGCGGTTGGAATCCTTGCCTTCATTCTGATCTCTCCGATATTGGCGGTCTTTGTCGCTGCCGGGGCAGACAGCGATGGTCTGTGGTGGCACCTGCTTGAAACTGTTCTCCCACGCTATGTGACAAACACACTGGTCTTGATGATGGGGGTTGCAATAGTGACCCTGGTGTTCGGTGTGACCACTGCCTGGATTGTTGCGCGTTATGAGTTTGTGTTTCGCGGACCGCTGGAATGGATGTTGCTGTTGCCGGCAGCGGTACCGGCCTATCTGATTGCCTATACCTACACCGATTTTCTTGAATATGCAGGTCCCGTGCAAGGCGCATTGAGACAGGCATTTGGCTGGCAAAACGCACGAGATTACTGGTTTCCGGAAATTCGTTCGATGGAGGGTGCAGTCTTTGTCATGGGCGCAGTGCTTTACCCCTACGTCTACATGATGATGCGTATTGCGATTTTGCTGACACCAGCGACCTATTTCGAGATCGCGATGCTGGCGGGACGGAGTAAATTCTGGCGCGTTGCCCTGCCGCTTTCACGACCGGCGATTTCAGCAGGTTTGGCATTGGTCTTGATGGAGACCATCTCGGATTTCGGTACTGTCGAGTATTTTGCAATTGAAACTCTCACATTGGGCATTTTCAACGTCTGGCTCGGCATGAATAACCTCGCCGCGGCGGCCCAGATTGCCTGCGTGGCGTTTCTTTTTGTAATCATCTTGCTTGTCTTCGAACTCAAGGCTCGAGCGCATCGGCGTTTTCACGAAACAGGTCGAAGGTCAACAGTTTTGCGCCGCCGTGTATTGACCGGAATACCGGGCTTTTCCTGTCTGCTTATCTGTTCAATTCCCATAATCCTTGGATTTGCGATCCCGGTTGGTGTTTTGCTGGGATTTGTGATCGAAGGCTATTCGCTTCAGTTTGAGACAGAAATGTTGCGGGCGGCCGGCAATTCCTTTTCGATTTCGGCAATTGTCGCATTTCTGGTGGTCGTCAGTGCTTGTCTCATGCTCTCCGTCACACACTTTCGTGGCGGTAAATTTCTGTATGCACTGAGTAGCATGGCCTCGACGGGATACGCTTTCCCTGGCACATTGCTTGCAATCGGTGTTGTGACAGCAGCGGGCGCAATCGATAGCTCATACTCGATCTTGGTGGAGAGATTATTTGGCATCCCGTCGCAGGCATTACTGTCAGGAACCATTGGCCTTGTGATATTCGCCTGTGTCGTGCGATTTCAGGCGATTGGTTACGGCGCGATCAATTCCGGCCTTTCCCGTTTGCCAACCAATCTGATGAATGCAAGCAGGGTGCTCGGGCACAGTTTTGGAAACAGCCTCATCTCGGTCGTTCTTCCCTTGATAAAGCTCTCCATGATAACCGGTGGTCTGCTGGTCTTTGTCGACGTGATGAAGGAATTGCCCATGACATTGCTGTTACGACCTTTTAATTTTGAAACACTGGCGACCTTTGTCTATCAATATGCGAAAGACGAGTTACTCGAAGAGGCGGCTCTTCCAGCATTGGCGATCATTTTGACCGGGATTTTGCCGGTTTTCATCATGAATGCGACCATTCGACGGGCTGCAGGCGAAAACCAATGAAATGCACCGGTGCGGCTGAATCTGGTTCATGCATTTCCAAAGTAGGCCCAGACATTGCTTTTTCTTTTGGTAGCCTTGAAATCCAATAAATCATGAGTAATTTTATCATGTAATAATTGGCGCTATGCCATTCATCGTTTTTGACCACCGGCTGGATGGCGGGAAGGCGATCTGCGATGATCGCAGCGGTCAGATACCAAAGACAAAAGTAAGCTATAAATAATGTTGAAATTTCGCTGCTGCTAACCAACCTGTCCTTTTAAGCAGCGATCAATTTTACCACATCAAACCATTACGATGCACGACGCGTATCGAGATGTAGTCAATTAGAAATACGAACACCTGACAGGAGCAAGTAAGTGTATATAGCAATGAACCGCTTCAAGGTAAGACGGGGCGAAGAAAAAGCGTTTGAGGACGTTTGGCTGAACCGTGATGTTCATATCAAGGACGAACCCGGATTTGTGGAGTTCCACCTCTTACGTGGACCGGAAAGCGAAGACCACACCTTGTTTGTCTCGCACACCATTTGGGAGAACGAGGAAAAGTTCCTTGACTGGACGCGCAGTCAGGCATTCCGCGATGCTCACAAGGATGCCGGCAAACGAAAGACCCACTACATAGGCGGGCCTCAGTTTGAGGGCTTTAACGCGATTCAGATCGTCACGAGAAAAGATTGATCCTGCAGTCTGCGCAGGAATTCGAGAGGACCATTTATGACGTGGCGCATCCCAACCAGGCGGGAATTTCTGGCTCAATCCGGAGCGTTCGCGCTGCTTTCCACTGGTAAGGCAAACATCGCCTTGGGCAGCGATCGCGAACCAAAACACGGATTTTCTCCGATCGGTCAACTCAAATATCCGGAAGGATTTGAGGCATTTGACTATGTAAATTCTTCTGCTCGAAAGGGCGGCACACTGCGTCTGGCCAGAATAGGCCAATTCCATACTGTCGATACCCTTCGTTACCCCGCACGCCCACCTCGCGATATTCGCCTGATTTACGATCGTCTTTGGGTGGCCAGTGACGATGAAATCGCCAGCCACTATGGCTTGCTTGCTGAATCCATTGAAGTTTCCGACGACCTGTCCGAGATCATCGTAACTCTCGATTCCAGGGCCCGATGGCACGACGGCAATCCGGTTACTCCTGACGATGTCGTGTTTACCTTCTCGACATTGAAATCCAATGGTGCACCTTTCTATCGCCAGAGTTTTCGCAATTTGAAGGTCGAGAGCCTCTCCGGTGATCGCATCCGGATTTTGGATTCAAGAGGTGGAGACCGTGACATCTTTCGAAAACTCGCGGCCATTCCAATTCACCCTGCTCGTCTATGGAAGGACGACCAAACGCCAGATCAGGCGGGCTTGATAGGAAGCGGTCCATATCGTCTGGCAAATTTCAACCCGCCAAGAAATTATGTACTGGAACGGGTAGACGATTATTGGGCGGATTCTCTGGGCGTTAACAAGGGCCGATGGAATTTCAATACGTTGCAATTTGAATATTTTCTCGACCAGACAGCCATGTTCGAGGCATTCAAGGCAGATCTGTACGACATACATACCGAGACAAGCGCCAGCCGCTGGGCAGGTGGTTATGAAGGGCTTTCCAAACCGACTGCAAATCTGAAGAGACTTGACGAAAATTCACCACAGGATGCCAGCCTGCATGGTCTGGTTGTCAATCTTCGCAACCCTGCCTTTTCGGACCGGAGGGTTCGTCTCGCGCTTGCCCTCGCCTATGATTTCGATCTGGCCAACAAGATTTTGTTCAACGGAACATTTCAGCCCTTTGCAAGTGTCTTTGCCGACCGGCCGCTGGAAGCGAACGGAAAGACTACAAAGGGCGAGATGGATCTCCTGGCCGCGGCAAATCTGAAGCTTGATCCATCTGCGATGCAAAACCCCGATCCGTTGGCAGACTTTCCGCCAGCAGGTTCACGACAGGCGCTGGCTGAAGCCGCCCGACTTCTGGATGAAGCCGGATTCGTTTTTGAGAGTGGCGGACGCATAAATCCCCATACCGGCGAGCAGTGGCGAATACGAGTGGTCGCGACCTCTCCTCAATATGACCGGTTGCTCGGATTTCTTCAGTCCGAATGGGACAAATTGGGTCTCGTGCTCGACCGCCAGTCGCCAGACCCTGCTTCTGCGTCAAGGCAGCTGTTGGATCGGGATTTCGATTTGGCGACGCTTTCCTGGTCTCCGGCGCGCCTGCCTGGAAATGCGGAAAGACTCTTGTGGCACAGCGAATTGGCGGAAATGGAGGATTCCTATGCCTTGTCGGGAATTGCAGATCCGGCACTGGACCACGCAATAGATGTGATGGCCCGCGCGAGATCGGTAGACGCATTGACCGATGCAGGAAAGCTGTTTGACCGGGTATTCCGCTTTAACATGCCGATGCTCCCGCTTTATCAGAATTCTCGTATCAGAATGGCTTGGTGGGATCGGTACGGCAGGCCGGATGCTAGCCGAGAAGATTTGACACCTTCGCCGGTTGATCGATGGTGGTCACTGTAAGGACTGGTCTGGTCTGAACCGCCCGCGAATAGCTTCACAACCAGTAGACAAATATTGTCTGCACTATCCGCGAAGTGATCTGCTTACCGACAAATTGAGTAATCACTTTGAGATGTAATTCGCCAAAGACGGTATTGAGGATTTTATCAATATGAACGCACCTCTAACCCATAAACGCATGGGACCTCCACAATCGTCAGAATTTGTGCCTCCAACTCCGCAGACTGCGACCGTACTTGTCACCGGCGCAGGACATCGGATCGGCCGGTCAATCGCCTTGGAACTTGCAGCAGATGGCTGGCCGGTCATTGCGCATTATAATTCATCAAACACCGCCGCCCAGGAAGTAAGCGATACGGTGCGTCGCGCCGGCGGGCGAGCGGAGGTTTTGCGGGGTGATCTCTCCGACCCGAATGAGGCGAAAGCCCTGATCGGTCGGGCATCCGGGTCTCTGCCGCCGGTCGGTGTCCTCATCAACAACGCGTCGGTCTTTGAGTTCGATGATATCTCAAACGTTGATACCCATTCCTGGGACTTGAATATGGACATCAATCTCAAAGCGCCTCTGTTTCTTTCGCAGGCGTTTTCGGAGCAGCTGCCTGAGCGATCGGGCGGCGTCATAGTCAATGTAATTGACTCCCGGGTTCTCAATCCGACACCGGGGCACACCTCCTACACGCTGTCGAAGTCAGCATTGTGGACCCTGACTCAGACCATGGCAAAAGCATTGGCTCCACGCATTCGTGTGAACGCCGTTGGGCCTGGCCCGACACTTCCGCACGCCGGTCAAACATTGGAAGAATTCAAAGAGAGATGTAAGCGTTTGCCCCTAAAGCAGCCTGCAACCCCCGCTGAGATCGCAGAAACCATCCGGTTCCTGATTTCGGTGAAGTCGATAACCGGTCAGTTTATTGCACTGGACGGAGGCGACCATTTAGTCGGCCATATCACCGCTTGAACCTCGGCGCTGTCTAAAGACATCGCGCATACCATGAAGCCTGGCTCCCAAGCGCAAACGGCATTAGGCAATCGATTTAGGCAGTTTCACTCCCTTTTTTTTGCAGCGACGTCGGTACATGTTCGGCCATGCGGGGAACTTGCCCATACTGTCCTGTTGAGCGACGAGCATCGCAAGGAATGCCTCGCGGCGCTTGTCGTTCTTCAATTTCTTGAATTGCGACTTCTGAGCCTTGGTCATCGAGCATGCGATGCAATGGCCTTGCCGCTTGTACTTGCACACATCCACGCAAGGGCTTGGGATTTTCTTCGAAATGTCTGACCTCGTCGGTGGGCCAATTTGTTAACTTCTTGGCGTGGCTTGGCCGGCTATGCCGTTTACCAAACGTTGCAGTTTCGTTCCAGACATAAGCAGTCAGCTATCAGGTTCAAGTATGATCGAGCAATCAGGTCAGCGACGACCCAGCCATGCCAGTGAATAGTTGGCGCGGTCATTGCACATTACGGAGACACGTTGGTATAGCGGCTTTGACAGAGATTAGACACCTTAACAGTGTCTACATCGTTCCACCTCATTTCACGCGTCACCGTTAGTGAATACCATCATTTATCCGACATCGCTGGAATTATGGTCTCACCATATCTCGCGATTATCTCTTCTTCACGGCCATTATCCAGATAGATATTGAATT
>JBCCEP010000072.1:0-12976 GCA_039030215.1 Pseudomonadota bacterium | reverse complement strand
TCCGCATGTCGGATTGAGGAACAGGTTGTTAAGCTTAGTGCCGGTATTGGCTGACATCAAACCTTCGGTCAATGGCTGAATGTCGTTTGTCGGCTTTTTCGTACCGATTCAATTTTTCATGCATTGATTTGCTACAGGGCTATTTCTTGCGCAGGATAATTGTGAGGTGCCAAAGCTCAAATGCGTATTTGGGTTGTTGCGTGGCGTATAACGCCTCAAGCCTCTCATAGAAAAGATCGGCGAGTTTGGTTTCATCTTCCGCATTTTTTGCCGATGGCGCGAACAGCTGCGTGCGCAAAGTGGAATCTGCGAATGCCCGGATATAGCCGGTATAGGCTTTTGCGTAAGCTGCCGGATCAGCGAGTAGCGGTTTAAAGAGATCAGTTGGGTTGGTCGGCGCGGGTTTCACATCGATGCGTTCAATTTCAAAGGCATCAGAAAGAACTTTATCGGCGTCGATGGGAGCGCGTGCCTCTTCGGCGGTCATGAACCACAGCGAAAAGACGAAATGATCGAGCACATTGCTGTCGATGAGTGAATCATCCGCCATTTGCTGGGCGACCACTTGAAGTGCTCGATAAATGCCTCGACCCGAGGCAGCCGCACCATTGGTTTCGTAATTATCTGGTATCGAGCCCAAGGTTGAAACGAACAGGAAGCCGTCCGCCTTTAGTTCCAGGGCTCTCAATTGCAGAAAATTGGTCCAGTCCTTGCGCGCAAGTTTTGCCATTTCCTTTCTTGCTTCCCCTTGAAGGTCGGCGAACCAGACAGTTCCCGGTGAATAGAGGCGTACGGCATGACTTAGCCAATGGCTGGCAGCAAAACAGGTTGCAAGATCAACTGAATTATCTTCAACACGCTGGCTGTAAAAGGATCCTATTGATGCCTCTGTCCTGATTTCGGAATGGACATCCTGATATCCGTCATTGCCGAAAACCAGGTTGAAGAGGGAATTCCAATCATTTCCGGGCTGGTCGGAGTGGCAAACGGAAACAGGTCCTGATTTTGAAATGGCGCGATAGTCCTCGATCGCCGGTTTGACAGCAGTTATCGCGCTGATTCCCGGACCGCAGCCATAATCAACGATCCGGAACTCCGGCTTTGATTTTCCAATTTGTTTTGCAAGCGAGCGGATTTCAGCATCGTGGCTGGAAATCAAGGATTGCTGCGCAGAGGAATTCTGGTTGTAATCCACCATTCCTGCAGTGGAAGTGGATTTCTCGATCTCGATCTTGTGCATCTTTCATCTCCCTTCAGGGGACAAGAATTCAGCCATGTTCCTTGCTGCCAGACTTGTTTTGCTTCTTGATGATGTTCAACAACGGCGTTGCTATCATGGCGACAAGAAAGCCGAGAATGAGACCGGCGATCATCAGCACAATGAATTCGGAAATCAGTGCGACCGTCGGGTTAACGGCAAAAACTTCCTTAATCACATGTAACCAATGTTCGGCGACCGGGATGCCATGTACAATAATTCCGGCACCGACCCAGAGCATTGCGGCGGTTCCGATCCAGGACAGGAAAATCAGGATCTTGGGCATGGCAATCACAATGTAACGCCCAAATTGACGACCAACAGAAGTGTTGGCGGATTTGGCCAGCCATACGCCAAAATCATCCGCCTTTACGATCAGGCCGACAAATCCATAAACCGCCAGGGTGATTCCGACCCCGATTGCGGCCAGGACCGCGATTTGCGTTGTCAGCGTGGAATCTGCGACGGTTGAATAAGTAATCGCGATAATTTCAGCCGAAAGAATGAAATCAGTCCTTATTGCGCTGGCGGTTCGGATCTTCTCCAGTTCCTCCGGTGAAATTTTCTCGATCTTGTCATCATCGGCAGCTTCCTGTCCGTGGCCACCAAAAATGGTATGAACCTTTTCGTAACCTTCCAGACAGAGATAAGCGCCCCCGATCATTAGCAATGGTTGTATCACCCAGGGCGCGAACCAGCCCAGAATCAGTGCCAGTGGCGCAAGCAGGACTATCTTGTTGAACAGCGATGCCTTGGCGATGTTCCAGATGATTGCCAGTTCGCGTTCGGGATCGAGACCGACGACATATTTCGGGGTTACCGCGGCATCGTCAATTACGATACCGGATACTTTTCCGGTCGACTTTGCAATTTGCGCCGGTACGTCATCCAGCGACGCGGCACTGACCTTCACCAACGCAGCAACGTCGTCCAAAAGTGCTAGAAGACCTGTAGACAACTGCCTGCTCCTGTAGGTCGGTGGAGATGATGGATCGTGATGGACTGAGCCCTGAGCAAGGGGATGTTAGCGATTTATGGCCGGAACGGAAACCATATAAAATGCAGAGGCACAAGTTTGTTCGTTTCGTTCTTATGGGTAGATTGGCTTGAGATCCCCGGTCGGCCAGTTGGCCTTTTGGGCAGCGTTTTCGTAAAGGCTATCCAGAAAGTTAAGGATCGTGGCGGAAGGGTATTCAGACTGCCGGATGTCCTCATATTTCAGGATTGCGAGCGCGCCGCCATTCTTGTCCACCCACAGGGCCTGTTTCGGTGCCAGAGCTGCCTGATTGAGACCATTTGGTTCAGGATAGGCATAGCCGTAGAATGCAGCTTCGGGAAAGGAATCGTCTCCGGGCCAAAATCCGATTGAGATGACCTCGTGTGAATATGCCTCCTTGTCCGATTGGGTTCCTCCCTCCAGGAGATGCGCATTGCCGGAAAAACGGGTTACAACCAGATCAAAGGAATGCCAGTAAAGCTGCACCGGAGTCTGCTTGCCGATAAACCCGGATCGATAGGTCTCAAACACGTTGGAAATGGAACAGAGTGCCTGCCAGAAATTGGTGACCGCGGCCTGATCATAGGCACGTTTGGCGTCATCTTCCGCAAACGGAATTTTCGACTTGTTGTCGTAGGGAACTGCTGTGATCTCGACATTGATCCCCAGCTGTTCAAGCCGTGAAAACAGCGCATCATAAAACTCCGCAACCGACATGCCTGCTGTGGAAAAATAGGCTTGACGACCATCGTTTTGGCTGATGATGACCTTGTGGTCGATCATGTCATAGAGAATTTCGAACCCGCTATCGCCAAATGGAATTCGGCCTGTCGTAAGACCACGAATGTGCGGATAGAGCGTGACATGCCACCAGTGGTTCAGCTTGGGATGGGTTTTGAGGCGGATCTTGCCGATGATTTGCAGGAATAGGTGCAGCGTGTCCTTTGTATCGGACCAGTCAGCATAGGGAAGTGCGGGGAATGTTGTCATGGCAGCAATAATCTCTTAGTCAATTTCTCGAAAACGTCTTCAATTGCGTAAGAGTAACTAGTCTGCGGAACTGGAAAATAAAGCCTGGGAAGCGATGTTTGTCAGTCTGCAGCTCTTGAAGCCAACGGTCAGGCTTGAATCATTACTTTTCCCCGGAGTATCGGATGAAAACCATCGGCATTTTGGGTGGCATGTCCGCCGCCTCGACACAGGTCTACTACCGCGAACTTTGCGAGATGACCCGGACGCGTCTTGGTGGACTTCATTCCCCGGAGGTTTTGATCCGGTCGCTGGATTTTGCGCGGATCGAAGCGCTTCAAATGGCGGGTGATTGGGGCCGGGCAGGGTCCATACTCAATTCCGAGGCTAAAGCGCTGGAACGCGGCGGAGCGGATCTGATTATCCTTGCCACAAATACCATGCACAAACTTGCCGATCAGATGATGGCAGGTGTGAATATTCCAATGATACACATTGCAGATGCTACCGCGGACGCAATTTTGTGCGATGGCCTGAGTTCGCCGGGATTGATGGCAACCGCCTTCACGATGGAGCAGTCATTTTACACCGACCGGCTGGTTGCGGCGGGGCTTCAACCGATCGTTCCCAATGATGCTGATCGAGCCGAGACGCACCGGATAATCTATGAAGAACTCTGCAAGGATGTTACCACCGAGCAAAGCCAGGGCACATATGTCGAGATTGCCGGTCGCCTGGTGGAGGCGGGTGCGGATTGCCTCATCCTTGGATGCACGGAAGTCGGCATGTTGCTCAATGAACACAATGTGGATGTGCCTGTGTTCGACACCACGTTAATTCATTGTTCGGCTGCACTCAGCTTTGCGTTGGAACAGGCGGATCAGTCCCTTCGACGCAATACATGAACCGCGCATGCTGCGTGGCTAACGACGCGGCTGGCCGTCGAACCAAGGAAATAATCCGTCAGCCCGGGTTTGTGCGAGCCCATCACGACACAATCGATGCCATTTTCTTCCACATAGTCGATGATCGATCTTCCGGTATGACCCATTATCAGCACAGGTTTGACGCCAGCCTGATCCTTTACCCGTTCCTCAAGGCGTGCTCTCGTCGCCTCGAATGCAGACTCTACCGCGTTCTTGTCCAGGTAAGTATTGACCGTTGGATGCGGGGCCTCGTAGACATGCAAGGCGATTATCTCGCCGCCATCCGACAACAACTGATTGGCAACTTCCAGGGAATGTGAGCCGATGCCATGGTCCAGGGCCATCGGTACCAAAATTTTCTTATACATTGCTTGTTCTCATCGTTCTTGGTTGCATTTTACTCGCGCCTATGGGTCCAAAATTATCTTTGGAGAAGCAGCCTTGCCTGCGCGTATATCGGCAAATGCCTGGCCACCCTCGCTGAGCGGCCTGGTCTCGACCCAATCCAATGCTCCCAGCCTGCCATCAAATATTGCTTGTGCGGTCTCGCGAAAATCGGCATCGGTATAGGTGTAGGTGCCGATGAAGGTTATTTCCTGCAGGGTCATGCGCCGGATATCGAGCCCGCCTTCTGCCTGACCCAATCCGATATGCAGGATAACACCGCCTGGGCGGACTTGCGCAGATGCCTGCGCCCGTGTCGCTTCGTACCCGACTGCATCGATGACGATATCAAATTCGCCGTCGTTGCCGAGCTGGGCCAGATCGATTGCGTTTTGCCCGCAATTGTCCTGCAAGAAACTGCGGCGCAGTTCGTTTGGCTCGACAATGATAATGTCATCTATGCCTTGCGCAGAGAGCGAAAGTGCCGCCCCCAAACCAATCGCACCGCCACCGATGACCAACGACTTCGCACCCGAAGCTTCATCTCCAAGCGCCACACGACCCAACCGGACTGCATGCCAGCCGCATGCGATTGGTTCTGCCAGGGCTGCTTTTTGCAGGGAAATTTCGTCCGGCACCTCTACCAGGTTCTTTTCCGGGATCGTCAGAAATTCTGCAAATGCACCCTCTCTGGGTGGCATGGATATAATCTGGCGATACGGACAGAGATTTTCGCGACCGGCCTTGCAAGCCTTGCATTTACCGCACGACACAAGCGGATTGACCGTGACACGACGGCCAACAAGCCTTCCGGTTTCGACCACGCCGGCGGCTTCATGTCCCAAGATGAGTGGTGCAGGCCGGCGTTCGTCATGGCCCAGAAATGCATGCATGTCAGAACCGCAAATGCCCACGCTCTCGACCCGGATCAGAGCCTCGTCGTCACCGGGTTCGGGGTCCGGTGCATCGCGGTATATGAGTTCTTCGGCGCCTGTATAGACCAGTGCTTTCATTTCGCCGTAAATCCTCCATCCAGCATCAGTACATGACCAGTCACATATCGTGACGCATTCGAGCAGAGAAACAATAGCGGGCCATCCAGATCTTCAGATTCGCCGTTGCGACCGATACAGGTTTGTTGGGCATTACGCTTCGCCCGGTCGGGATCATCAAAAACAGCTGCGGTCAATTCGGTCCTGAAGAATCCGGGCGCAATGGCGTTGGCGTTGATACCGCTAGATGACCAGGCTTCGGCCATGGCCCGTGTCAGCTGTGTAATGCCACCCTTTGTCGTGCCATAGGCGATCCCGCCAGGAAATGCCCGGAACGACTGAAGTGAAGCAAAATTCACGATGCGTCCCCAACCCTTTTCGCGCATGGCTGGAACCAGCCGTTGGCTCAGGAAAAACGGGGCGGAGAGGTTGATTGCGAGCGTCGCATCCCAACCATATTCTGTAACATCGTCGGCGGCTTCGCGGGTGTTCAGTCCGGCAGCGTGGACAAGAATGTCGGGCGAGCCGAACGGTTGTGTAATCTGATCGATAAGTGCATCAAAATTGTTGCGGTCGGTGACGTCGCCTTCGACTGCGGCACGAGCGCTCTCTTGTTCGGAGCGCCATTCTTCGAGCGCAGATGCTCTACGGGCGACCCCGACGACCCGGGCGCCGGATTGCGCCAGGACATTAGCCGCATGGCGGCCAAGGCCGGAGCTGGCACCGGTGACGAGTGCCACTTTTCCTTCGACATCGAAAAGGTTCTCCGACCCCATTGGCTCATCCGTCTGCTGTCAGATCGAATGTCTCGTCTGGAAAATACTTCTTCAATCGGATGTCGGCGGTGCGAGCATGGCCTTCCATGCCTTCGAGACGCGAGATCCTAGCGGTCGCCTCTGCCACAGGCTTGGCGCCCTCGCGCGTTGCACGCTGCCACGTCACGATCTTCATATATTTGTGGACGCTGAGGCCGCCGGTATAGCTGGCCGCGCCGGATGTTGGCAGAACATGATTTGTACCTGATGCCTTGTCGCCGAAGGCCACGGTGGTTTCCTCTCCCAGGAAAAGCGAGCCATAACAGCTGAGCCGATCAAGCCACCACTCCAAGTCCTCTGCCTGAACCGTCAGATGCTCCGGTGCATAGTCATCTGAAGTTGCCGCCATTTCCTCACGGTTGCCGCAGAGGATGACCTCGGCGTAGTCACGCCAGGCTGCAGTTGCGTTATCGCGGTTTACCTCGGGCAGATCGTCGATCAATTGCGGTACGAGACGCATGACTTCTTCCGCCAGCGGACGGTCGTCAGTCACAAGCCAGACCGGCGAGTTGTAACCATGTTCGGCCTGACCTACGAGGTCTGCTGCAACAATCATCGGATCCGCAGAAGAATCTGCAAGGATAAGGCTGTCGGTCGGACCGGCAATCATATCGATCCCGACGCGACCAAACAACATGCGCTTGGCTTCGGCGACAAACTGGTTGCCTGGACCAACAAGAATATTTGCCTTTGGCAAGCCAAACAGGCCGAATGTCATCGCCGCAACGCCCTGTACGCCACCCATGGCCAAGATCTTGTCTGCGCCGCAAACATGCGCGGCATAGATGATTGCAGGCGCAATTCCGACGCCGGGCCTTGGCGGTGAGCAGGCAACGATATTCTTGCAGCCTGCGACCTTTGCCGTTGTAACGGTCATGATCGCGCTGGCGATATGGCTATAACGGCCGCCGGGTATGTAACAGCCGGCGGCATTGACCGGGATCGCCTTCTGGCCGGCAATCAGGCCGGGCACGATTTCGGTCTCGAAATCAGCCACAGTTGCCAATTGACCTTCGGCAAACTTCTTCACATTGGCATGGCTGAAGTCGATGTCCTGCCGCAACCGTTCAGGAACTTGCGCAATAGCGGCCTCGATTGACTCCGGTGAAAGCAGGATTTCACCATCGTAATTGTCGAACTTCTTCGCGTATTCCAAGGCAACCTGATCGCCACCAGCCTCGATATTGTCGAGGATTTCCTTGACAATCTTCTGGGTGTCCGAGGCATCGCTTTGGGCGTGGAGCTTGGCCTTTTTGAGGTACTCTATCGGCATGACTGCCTACTCCTACTTGTAGATATCTGGAAGAAGCGTGGTCGAAATAACCGGGAAATAGGCGATCATAAGCGTGACCACGAGCATGAACAACACAAAGGGTATTGCACGATAGGCGATCTTGAGGATCGATTCTCCGGTCAGTCCCGATACAACGAATAGGTTCAAGCCCAATGGCGGCGTGATAAACCCAACTCCAAGTGCTGTAATCATCATGATACAGAACTGGATTTCGTTCATGCCGATGTTGTCGGCTAGCGGCTTCAGGATCGGCGCCAGGATCACGATATTTGGCGTGGTTTCCATGACGCAGCCTGCGGCAATCAAAATCAGCACCATCATGATAATCAATATGTACGGTTCTTCACTGACCGACGTTGCGGCAGCGACAAACCCTTGCGGAACACCAAGGATTGCCAGCGCCTGCGCCAGTGGCAGCGAAAACGCAATGATTGGCAGGATCACGCCATTGACTTTGGCGGAACTGACAAGCATTGCCGGGAAATCGGATAGCTTAAGCGTGCCCAGGATGAAGCCCATCACAATGGTAACCACCACTGCGGTCGCACCAGCTTCGGTCGGCGTCAGCCGGCCGGAGAAGATGCCGTAGAAGATGATTCCAGGCACGATGAAGGCATACCAGCCTGATTTCAGCGCGGTACCGAGATTACTCGCCCATTCGCTGAAGGCCATGTTTCCGCCGCCTTCCCAGCCATAGAGCCGGTTCATGATAATGTTTGTCGCGAGGATCGACACCAAGATTGCCAGGCCAGGGATGACCGCTGCGAGGAACAGTGTCGAGGCCGAAATTCCCAGTACAAGTCCGATGATGATATAGGCGATGGACGGCGGGATCAGGATCCCGGTACAGGCGCCGGCTGCAACAAGTGCGCAGGCATAGGGACGTGGATATCCCGATTCAACCAGCCGAGCGATGGTCATGCGGCCGACCGCGGCAGCACCTGCCGCGTCTGATCCTGAAATCGCAGCAAACATGCCGCAGACCAGGACGGTCGCTGAACCGAAGCCACCCTTGGCAAACTGGGTCAAAGCTTCTGCCACATCCAGAAATTTGCGACTCAAACCGGTCCGTACCAAAACATCACCGGTCAGGATGAATAGCGGCACAGCGGTCAGGGCGAAGTGGTCGATTCCGTGGAACAGGCTTTCGCCGACCAGCGATAATGGCAGCGCGCCCGAGATGACCAGCATAAGAATGGCTGCTGATCCGATTGCCGCCCAGACGGGTACGGCCAATGCGACGAGCAGGACAAACAGGAGGACTGGCCCGTAAAAATCCCAACCAAGAATGACGGTCTGGCTTTCAAGTTGATTCCAAAGCATGGTGATCCCCCTCAGTCAAACAGCTTGTCGCCTTCGAACACGGGACGGCCGTGGCGAAGATCGTTAACGTCTCGGATGAAGGATTGGACCAGGCGGAATATCACCAGAGCAAAGCCGATGGGAACCGCAGACAGGAACCAGACCTGGCTGATACGCAGTCCGTGTGTGACCGAGCCGAATTTGGCTGACACAAGCACGGTCTCGAAAGACCAATAAAGGGCTACGAGCGCAACGGCGAACATAACCAGATCGCCGAAAATATAGAGTGCAGCCTTAACGCGCGGTCCGACATATTCCAGGATTACGTCAATCCGAATATGCCCGCGCTCGCGGACTGCCGCAGCAGCGCCGATCCAGGCCAGATAGATAAAGGAGTAGCGGACGATTTCCTCACCCCAGATGGAGGAATAGGACATGATTTCGCGCCGGAGCACTTCCACGAACATCGTGACTACCAACATCACGTAGAATACAAGGAGCGCCCATCGCTCTGCATTCTTGTTTAGGGCTTCGAGTATGCGCTGCATGCAGTCCTCCCATCTTCGGACCGGGGTTAACCACGGCCCGAACTTTTGTCTCCGGCGCGTCGAGTAAAATAATGGTCAGGCTGGGGCCGTCGGCCCCAGCCGTCCTGATTGCTGATCAGGCGTCGTGAACGTAGTATTTTCCCTGCGTTCCAGCAGCTTCTTCCAGTTGCGAGAACGCGTCCATGGATCCGGCCAGATCGACCTTGTACTGATCCCATTCTGAACGCTGGAAGCCTCCCGCTTCCTTCCATTCGCCAAGCTGATCTTGACTGAGTGAATGGAATTCCACGCCTGCCTTGGCAAGTTCGGCCATCGCATAGCTTCTGGCAGAAGGTACCTTGGCCAGGTTCTGATGGGCGGTCAGTTCGCCTGCGAACTCTATGCCTTCCTGAACGTCGGCAGGCAGGCCGTTGAACCATTCGAGGTTCATTGAATAGACCTGGCTGTCAGGCACTGCCTGAGTGAAGGTGACGTGGCTCAGAATGTCCTTGAAACCGAAGACGAACAATGCGCCGACGGCCGGGTCGAGTGCATCAGCGACACCCTGCTTGATCGCCGAAGGCGTTTCACCCCAGGCAACCGGCGTCGGGTTGGCGCCAACCATTCTATAATATTGTTGCAGCATCTTGGATCCCGGCACACGGAACTTCACGCCGCTCAAATCACCCGGTGTGATTACTGCACCTTCGCCGCCTTTGCGAACCGCAACAACCCGCGGATCGATCACGACATAGAAAAGTGCCTTGAAGCCAGAGGATTCGATCTTTGGATGCACGTCATTTTTCCAGGCATCGGAATTTACCAGGTTTGTGAAGCGCTGGTTCGAGCCACAGAAATACGGCATGTTGATCAGGTCAACGGAGCTCGCAAATGGTGCGAAGTTGGAAAGCGAATGCTGTGCACACTGGATCGTGCCGGTCTGCACCGCCTGAGCCAATGCACCACCTGCGCCCAACTGACCGCCAGGCGCCAGTTTGACGTATACCTTACCATTGGTGGCGTTCTGGATGTTCTCCTTCAGGTCCAGCTGCATGATCGGATAGCTGCGGGAAGCACCAAGTACATAGGCTGTCGCCAGCGTCATTTGATGTTCGGCTGCCTGTTCGCGTTCGCGCTCTTCCTTTGCGGTTTGCGCTACGGCTTCTTCAGACCAGAGCATGCCGGTGGCACCTGCCACCATGGCCGCTGTAAAGGCGCCTGCGCCAGTCAGCTTCAGAAAATTCCGGCGCTCAGCAGATGCCAGTTCCTTTTTGTCAAAATCCATAAGGTCCTCCCTTTTTGACCACTATTGACTGTTGTCTTTTTCATTCTCTGCAAGCGCTTCGCGCTGTAGAATTACGGCGACGAAGGCAATCGAAGCTGCGAAAAGAACAAGCATTTCAGGCACATCGCCAAGGATTGGCGAACCGGTTATGGCACCCAGAACAACGTTCGCCGCGAATATGGCGAACAGGAAAGCAGAAATCGCTAATGTCATCGCTGAACCTCTCCCGGAAACTTCGATGCGGAGCAATGTAAGCGCTTACAACTTGAAATGCAAGCGCTTACATAATATATTTTTCCACATGGCAGATTCCGCTCCCACGCTCCTGGATGTTGCACGAATTGCAGGCGTTTCGACTGCCACGGTTTCACGCTATTTCAACACTCCGGATCGTGTTGTGCCTGCAACTCGGGAGAAGGTTCAGCGCGTCGTAAAGGAGCTTGGTTATACGCCACATTTCGGTGGCCGGGCGCTTGCCTCCAATCGGACGAACACGATTGGCGCTGTCATCCCGACAATGGATAACTCGATTTTTGCGCGCGGATTACAGGCTTTTCAGGAAGGGCTTGTCGAAGCCGGCGTTACGCTGCTGGTAGCCAGCTCCAATTATGATCCGGAAAAGGAACTCGAACAGCTACAATCGCTGATCAGTCGTGGGGCGGACGGCCTTTTATTGATTGGCGAAGCTCGTCCGAAAGAGACTTATGAATTTCTCAAGCGTCGCGGCATTCCTTATGTCATTGCCTGGAATCATCGCGAAGATAAAGACACTCACTATGTCGGCTTTGACAATAAATCCGCAGCCCGCCGGATGGCTGAATTCGTGCTTTCCAAGGGCCACCGGAATATTGCGATGATCTCGGGTATCACCCATTACAATGACAGGGCGGCCGATCGCGTCGCTGGTGTATGCGAAGCGCTTGCGGCTGCCGGTCTGGATATTGAAGAACCGGAAATCATCGAAGCAGCCTATTCCCTTGAAGCCGGTGGTGAGGCTTTATCCCGGTTGCTGGAAAAGACACCTCCACCAACAGCCGTCATTTGCGGGAACGATGTTCTAGCAGTTGGAGCAATCTTGAAGGCCAGGCAATTGGGTAAGCGGGTTCCCGAGGATATTTCCATTACGGGCTATGACGATATCGAGCTTGCCGAAGTGATCGAACCCCAACTGACGACTGTGCATGTGCCCCACAAGAGGATGGGATATGCGGCGGCCCGTTTGCTGCTCGAGCTACGTGACGGCAAGAATGCACGCCAGAGCATTGAGTTTGAAACCACGATTGTTGAACGCGGCTCGCTAGGTCAGATTCCGCCGGGAAAATAGCTTCTCCTACTGCTGGCCTGAGCCAAATTGCGATCAGCTGATTTGCTCCACCAGCACCGTTCGTAAAGCAATCGCTTCGGCTGATGGAAGATTGTCGCGCATGACCATGCGCAGGGTGATACCACCGAATGTCATGTCCGGGAAGATTCGCATCAACCGACCGGCGGCAATGTCCTGTCGAACCGATAGTTCCGTCACCAGCGCACACCCGATACCTTCCTTGGCAAATGCGATAGCGGCTTCGCGATTTGCAACTCGAATAATGTTTGACGGAAGCAACATTATCGGCCCTTCCTTGTCTGGATGAAGGGCTGTGACCCAGTCGTTCCCGCCGGGTCCGACGAAGAAGGTTGTTTCGACTTCCATCTTGTACGGATCTGCTGAAATTTTGAATTTCGGTGGTTTGCGGGCCACCAGCACAACGTCTAGCCAATCGAAGACAGCTTCTCTTTTTGAAAAGATCGCAGGCCGCTTTGGCTGGTATTCGGTCCGCACGGCCATGTCGTAATGGCTGCTGCGAAGGTCCACGACCCGGTCATTTGCATCGATGCTCAATGACACAGAAGGGTGCTGCGACTGAAATCGGGATAATCGTTTTGGCAGCCAATGGAGTGCCAGTTCGGCAGCCATTGTAACTCCGACACTTCCGGTCAGCAGCCGGTCAGATTCGGAAAGTTCGATCGCGCCCTGGGCCGATTCAAGCATGTTGCTTGCTTTGGAATATACTTCCTGGCCTGCGCTGGTCAGTTGCAGATTTCTGGTCGATCGGATTGCCAGCGTGAGGCCTAGTTCGGCTTCTAGATCCGATAGTGCGGAGGAAAGGACGGGAACTGACAGACCCAAGCGCTGGGCGGCGCCCCGGATAGATCCAGCTTCGGCGATTGCCTCGAAATAGGCGAGTCT
>JBCCEP010000071.1:0-13075 GCA_039030215.1 Pseudomonadota bacterium | reverse complement strand
GATATCTGACCCTCAAGGTAAAAATGCTCCTGGCCGCCAATCTGGATGGAACTATCCATCTTCAAAGGCGCATTCGTCATCGCATCCTGCAGGTTACCGCGATTGAATTCATAGTGCGGCAATACCTCACCACCCTCTTTCAATCCGTCTTCAACCGTTACAGAAGGTTTAGTCTCCGAAATTTCAATACGACCTAACCGAGCCGCCCGGCGCGCCTGATCACGGGTCTCGGCAATAACCGCGAATATGACCTGGCCATGAAACAAAACTTCACCATCGGCCAGGATCGGGTCACCGCCAAATGACGGACCACATTCATTCTTCCCGGGGATATCGGCAGCCGTCAGCACCCGCAAAACACCCTGGGCCGCCCGTACCGCATCAAGATCAATCCTTGTGATTTTTCCCTTGGCTTTCGGGGAAAGACCCGGTGCCAGATGCACCATACCTGACGGTTCGTTGATGTCGTCGATGTAAGGTGCATTGCCGCAGACATGCATCTTTGCGCTGTCATGGGCGAGCGCCTTGCCGACGGCCATCTGCTCGGCAATATTGCTTTGCCGGTCAGCCATCAATCGACTTCCACTAGTCTGCGCGGGTTATCGATACGGCTTGCATCTGCGTTACCAACAGAGATCTCCAGCAAGGACTTTCTCAGGATGTTTTCGGCTACCTTCAACCGGTATTCCGCACTGGATCGCATATCCGTTATCGGCTGAAAATCACGGATGAGCTGGCGCGCGGCAACAGCAACCCCTTCCTGATCAGCCGGATCAACTCCTTCAAGAGCGTTTTCGACCGTCTTTCCACGCTTGGGCGTGGCTGCCATGCCGCCATAGGCAATCCGGGCATCGGTGATTTTGCCCTTCGATATTGTAAACCGAAATGCCCCGAGCACTGACGTGATGTCCTGATCATATCGCTTCGATATTTTATAGGCTCGGAAATGCTGGTTCCGCTTGAGCTTCGGAACGGTGATGGCACTCACAAGCTCGCCGGCTTCACGATCCTGCTTCCCGTAATCCAGGAAGAATTCCTCCAGTAGCAAGGATCGGGTTTTCTTGCCCCTGATCAATTCCAGTTCGCTGTCCAGGGCAATCAACAACGGCGGCATGTCCCCGATCGGCGAACCATTGGCAATATTGCCGCCAATCGTACCCGACGCGCGCACCTGTCTTGATCCAAGCCGCCTCAGTACTTCGCCAATATCCGGATCAATGGCAGCCAGGGCATCATAGGCGTCGGCATAGGTTGCGCCGGCCCCAATCTTCAGCCCGCCGGGAACCTTCTTGACCTGCGCGAAGTCCTTCGCCCTGCCTGTGTGAATAATTTTCGGCAGGTCCCGCAGCTGCTTGGTAATCCACAAGCCGACATCTGTACCGCCTGATACAATTGTCGCGTCACTATGGGCACGATACAGCTTGGCCAACTGCTTTACGCTCGCGGGCGCTGCGAAAAAACGCTCCTTGTCGCCAATGAACATATCCTTGTCGCCGGATAATGACTTCAATACCTTTCGCGTGGCCGATTTCCGTTCGGCGAGCGCATCCTTTGCCTCACCATTGATTGCCGATAAGGCAGAATCTGCAATCGGACGATATCCCGTACATCGACATAAATTTCCAGAAAGCCAGTCATTAATGTTTTTCCGATCAGCATCAATGCCAGCATGATAGAGCGTAAACAGGCTCATCACGATGCCCGGCGTGCAGAAACCGCATTGGGAACCATGAAAATCCACCATCGCCTGTTGCACGGGATGCAGTTCCCCGTCATCGGCAAGATCATCGACTGTAACAACATCCTTGCCGTCTATCTGGCCCAATAACTGAATGCAGGAATTTACAGGCTCATAAATCAGCTTGCCGTTCTTCATACGGCCGATCGCGACTGTGCAGGCGCCACAATCGCCTTCATTACAGCCTTCCTTGGTTCCCTTGCTACCTTCACGAAGCCGCAGGTAATCCAGCAAGGTTTCGTTTGGTCCGACCCGGTCCAGCTGAACTTTTTGACCGTTTCTGAGAAACGTCAGATGGTTACGGGACATTACGCGTATTCCAGATTTCTACTCATCTGATCAGACTAAGCCAGCAGGTAGCCGGATTCAATCGGCAAGAGGAAACGATGATTGAGATAGCCGATTGAAATTCGGTTCAAAATATCCGATCTAGTAAATCAGCTTTGGAGAAGGAACCCAGTGATGAAGCCGATATTTCTGCAAATCAAGACAGAGCCCGGAATGGCTTACAAAGTTGCAGCCGAGCTTGCAGATACGGAAATTGCTTCTGAAATCTACTCGACCTCAGGCCAATATGACCTTCTGGCCAAGATTTATGTCGCAGATGACCAGGATATCGGCCATGTAGTTGCAGATATCGCGCAGCGCCTGAAGCACATACGCGATACCTATACAATCATTACCCATAGGGCCTTTTAACGTAAGCTACCTTTTCGACAGGTCGCTTAAATGGTGCTCATTATGAGCCCGACAATCCGCGCTTGAACCTTCGGGTCCTTGTCGATTCCCACGTGATCGACCGTGGAACCGAAGCTGCGAATGCTGATATTGCTGATTGATCCGGAAAATCCACCAGCCGAACGATAGGGATTGCCACGCGCGCTACCCGGAATCCAGTAGTTCACGACACGTGGTGAACCGGCTGTGAAGGGTGGTGGAGCCGCAAAGCCTGGATCAACACCAATTACCAGGGCTACAGGGACGCCTGCCTTAGCCAGCGTATCTGCAAAACGTGGTGCCTCCTGACCGCCAACCGAATGACCGGCAATAACGATAGGATATGAAACTCTACCCTGCTTGGAGCGGCTGATGATGTCGCGAGCCAACCCGGACCACTGACCATTGGAATAGGACTTTGCATTAACTCCGCGCGACCGCAAGGTGGCAGCCATCTGATCCATGCCACGTGAAAACACATTGGCAAACCCACGAATTAGATAGACTTCCTCCGCCTGGGCCACTGACGAAAAGCTCATCGCTCCAAAAGCGGTGGAGACTGCTAAGACAAGGCCTGCAATTTTTCCAGATATTCGCATTTTTATTTCTCGCTCCAGCTGATTCTGTTGCAAATCAAAATGTTGACAGCATCTTCAACAAACCGGCCCGCGATTCAAGCCCTTTCAGCCGTCATCCGCGTTTAAACCTGCCAGGGCGGGGGATTATCGCCATTACGTATTCCACTATCCACAGGCAAAGGCCGATTCGCGTGGACAACTAGAACCGGAAATGGCCGAAAAAATGGCTGAAACATTAACAATTTTCATTGGTTAGCCCTGCTGACATCAGAAAGGTGCAGATTACCCGAGGAACAGCCAGCCATGCAGTGCTGGAAAATAAAGTTGCGGCAAATACAACTTCGGTGGAAAACCACATTCATTGGTCTGGATTGTCCACTGGGAGGCGGAAATGGAAATGCTTGGTGCCAGCGCCGCACATATCGGCCGGGAGATAGCCGCCAGCCGCATCGACCCGGTTGAACTGACAGAGGCATTCCTCCAGTCAATTGCAGACAAGGACCCCGATCATGGAATATATGCCCAACTGACCGAGAACAGAGCGCGCCATGAAGCTGCCGCGGCTAGGAAACGAGCCGATTCAGGCATGACCTTGTCGGCGCTTGATGGTGTTCCGGTTTCATGGAAGGACCTGTACGACAGCGCAGGTACCGAAACCACTTCGGGCACGAGACTTCTCGCAGGAAGGATACCAGACTACGACGCCGAACTGCTGCAGCGCGCAAGCGCAGCCGGAATGGTCTGCCTGGGAAAAACCCATCAGACAGAACTGGCAATTCTGGGCCTTGGCATTAACGAGGCGACCGCAACTCCACCAAATGCGATTCTGCCGGGGCACGCTCCGGGAGGTTCTTCTTCCGGCGCTGCTGCTTCCCTCGCCTTTGATATGGCGTCAATCGCAATGGGATCCGACACCGGAGGCTCGATCCGAACGCCGGCCTGCTGGAACCATCTGGTCGGTTTGAAAACGAGCTTTGGTGCTCTTTCCGGGAAAGGCATGATACCGCTATGCCAAAGCTTCGACACGCCAGGGCCACTTGCCAGAACCGTGGAAGACGCGGCTTTGATATTTGGGATATTGGCTGGAATCCATGATGTCTTGTACCAACCATCCGCTCCAGATTCGCTCAAATTTCTTGTCCCGGACTCGCATCTATTCAGCGCTTGCGATGAAACTGTAGTTGCCGCGTTTGAGAATGCGCTGCATTCCTTGAAACGTGCCGGCGCGGAAATTCATCAGAAGCCGGCTAAGCTTCTCGATTCAGTCCAGCAGCTTTCGACAACAACGTACCGCTTCGAGTCTTGGCGCCAATGGGGTGAGTTGATATCCGCTAACGGAAAAAAAATGGACTCCCAGGCCCGTAAGCGGTTTGAACAGGGAAAGGACATCTCGAAGAAAGATTATCTTCAGGCGCAGTTGGCGCTGGACCAGTACCGCGCGCAGTGGCTTGAAAAGACCGCTGAATATGATGCCGTGATCTGGCCTACCGTTCCCATTTTGCCGCCGAACATCACCGATGTGCTTGCTGATGACGACCAATACTCCGAGGCAAACCTGTTGTCGCTTCGCAATACCAGATTGACCAACATGCTTGGCGGTTGCGCATTGACACTACCACTGTCTGAAAGAGCTTGCGGTTTACAGATCGCGTGCAACGGCGGGGAAGATCGAAAACTGCTCGCAATTGGCAGCGCAGTTGAGCCGCTGCTTTAGATATCTTTTACCAGCTTTCCATTGACCCAGACCTGCCGGACAGCGCGGTCATCGCCCATAATCATCAGTGCAAACAAGATATCATGCAGGCTTTCGGACAATGCATGGCGCTCGGCCATTATTGGCGTCGCCTTGGGATCAAGCACTACAATATCTGCCACCTTGCCGGCCTCCAGCGTGCCAATCTCATGATCGAGATGAAGAAGCGAGGCGTTGCCGAGCGTTGCAAGGTAAAACGCTTCGAATGCCGTGATTCTTTTTCCTACCAGTTGCGATACCACATAGGCGTCCCGCAATGTTGCCAGCATTGAGAAACTGGTACCACCGCCAATGTCGCAGCCAATTCCGACACTCACCGGTTGGTCTCCAAATCGGGTTTGCTTGTATTGAAAGAGCCCCGAGCCCAGAAAATTGTTTGACGTCGGACAGTGAACGATGGAAGCACCCGCCTCGCTCAACCTCAACAATTCTCGTTCCGACAGATGGATGCCATGGGCAAAAAAGGCGCGCTCGCTCAACAAGCCATACCGATCATAAACGTCAGTGTAGTCCTGCGACCATGGAAATGCAGTGCCGACCGCCTCGATCTCAGCCTTGTTTTCCGAAAGGTGGGTCTGAAAGACCATATCCGGATATTCCCGTTTCAGGGCGCCGGTCATTTCGAGCTGCGGTTCGCTCGAGGTCACCGCGAAACGCGGCGTGATCGCATATTGCAATCGATCCACCCCATGCCACTTGTTGATCAGTTCCCTTGATTGGTCATAACCACTTTGCGGCGTATCGGTCAGTCCGGAAGGTGCATTGCAATCCATCTTCGACTTGCCGGAAATCATTGCCATCGAACGCGATTGGGCTTCCTCAAACAGGGCATCCAGCGCTTCCGGGTGAACGGTGGAAAATGCCAGGCAGGAAGTGATGCCATGGTTGAACAATTCATCGATGAACAGCTTCGCTGCACGTTTGGCAAACTTCGGGTCGCCATAACGCATTTCTTCGGGAAAGGTGTAGCGCTCAAGCCAATCAAGCAAATTCTCGCCATAGGCCGCAATCATACGATATTGCGGAAAATGAAGATGCGCATCAACAAATCCCGGCAGGATCAGGCTATCTCCGTGATCGGTTCTTTCTACTTCGTGATATTCCTGCGGTAGCGAGCCGAGCTCGCCAACCCACAAAATCTTCCCGTCATCGCCAATGACGACAGCACCCTTTTCATGATGGACATAAGAATCGGACCTCAGCCCCGGATCGCCGGTAAAACTCAATGTCTGGCCAGTCAACACATGCATGTGGGATTAGATCCTTTGGTTCCGGGCTCAATGCCGGCCATCAAGATGGCGCACTTTACGCAATTCCGGGAACAACCACGCCCATAACACCGCAACGCCAATTGCGCCAAATCCACCGATGGCAACCGCATTGACCGTACCGATCAGCGCAGCCATGGTACCAGCCCTGAATTCACCCAACTCATTCGATGCCCCGACAAACACCATATTAACAGCATTGACACGTCCGCGCAGCCGGTCGGGCGTCCACAGCTGAATAAGTGTCTCCCGGATGAACACGCTGACCATATCTGCAGCCCCCAGCAATGCAAGCGCTGCGATCGAGACCCATGCAAGCGTTGAGAATCCGAACGCGACCGTGAAGATACCGTACAGTCCGACGCAGGCAAGCATGACAAGTCCGGCATGATCGCGAAATGGAGAGCCTGACAGCCAGACCGCAGTCAATACTGCGCCGACGCCAGGCGCTGCCCGTAACATGCCAAGTCCCCACGGTCCCAATTCCAGAATGTCGCGTGCGAAGACAGGCATCAATGCGACCGCACCGCCCAGCAATACTGCGAACAAATCCAGCGAAATCGCACCGAATACGACCTTCTCACGGTAAATGTATCGAAAACCCTCAAAAAGCGTGGAGATCGAGACCTTCACGGTCTCTATGTGCTGGGGCGGTCTGGGTATCGTCAGGCACAATATCCCCGCGATCCCGATCATCACTGCGGCTGTGCTGTAGGCAACAACGGGCGTAACGCCATACAACAAGCCACCCGCGACCGGCCCGAGAACGGCAGCCATCTGCCAGGATGATGAATTCCAGGCCACGGCATTGGCAAATTCATGCGGCGGCACGACATTGGCAAGAAGCGCGGAAGATGCAGGATTGAAGAATGCTCTTGCAATTCCGAATGCAAACAGGATTGCAAATACCGGATAGGGAGACGTAAGCCCGCGAATAGTCAGATAAAGCAGTGCCGCCGCGCAAAGGCATTCAAGAAATGCCGAAAGCGCCATGATCATTCTGCGCCCAAAGCGGTCTGCCACCGATCCGGTCACCAGCACCAGCAGAAGTGACGGCGCAAATTGCATCAAACCGACCAGCCCAAGATCAAAGGGATCGCGCGTCAAATCGTAAATTTGCCAGCCGACCGCAACCGAAACGATCTGGGTGGCAAAGGTCGCCAGAAACCGCGCAAGCCAATATTTGAGAAACGACCTGTTCCTGAAGGCGGCGAACCGATTTTCACGATCTTGCTGGGAAGACTGGTTCATCATGAACAGGATCTCGCGCACAAAAGAAAATTGGATTTCATACCTGCGGCGCGACCAATCCCCGTTCAGCCCGTCGAAAGTCGTTATATCTAGATTTTGCCAACAACATTCACAAAAACACCGCTGTCGTCCAGCGTCAAATCCGTCAGATCATCACTGAACTGTCCGAAATTGTAACCGACACCGAGTTTCAGATTATTGCCGATATGACGATAGATCCCGGCAAGGGCGCCATAATGCACCTGCTCCAGTTCCGGCAACCAGAACAACCGGCCTTCCAGCATCAGATCCCAATTGTGCACGATATGCAGGTCAAATCTCAGCGCCGCCAACTGCGCTGATGAATATTCAAAATCATCATCATAACCCGACGAGATCATGCCGAACCGGCCACCATACTTGCCGCCAACAGAGACCAACTCGTTCAAATCGTATATGAAATCGCCGGATATGATATGGCTCTTCTGACTGGGACCACCTTTCTCGCCATTGATGTTAACCTGATCAGGCCCAGGCAGATCATAGAGATAGGTATATCTGAAGAGCGCGTTTAACCGGTCATTGTCTACCGGTCGATAGGCAAAGCCGACACTCGTCTCGGCATAGTCACCATTGAGATAATATAATTCATCGGTACTGGAGAACGCCGCATCCGCTTTTGTAACAAACCGCCAATCCGGCGATATCGCAATGACGGTATTGGCAACTACCAGGAAAGTGTTGCGATCAAGCGTATCGTCGGATAGCGAGTTTTCGAACCTGGCTTCAAGGCGTAGCCCGGCGGAACTGTCTTCATCGGAATATCCAACGGTACCTGAAACCGCCACCCGGTCGAAATCGTCACCATATTCATCACGGATCTGGCCGGCCTCCGCAGCCGCTGAAATCTGCCAGGTCGGATCGGGTGTGTAGGTGACGCCATAGGCATGCGTGAACGAACGTTGCAGTCCGATGAAATCCAGATTGTTTTCACTGGATAGCAAAAGCGAGTCGCTCAGCTTGCGGGTCGTTCCCAGAACCACCTCCCCATAATCGCGGTCGAAGGGATCATAGGCGGCAAGATCGTCAACAATGTCTTCGGGCATCAACCGGAACCCGATATGATATCGATCCGAGACTGTTGGCTCGTAATACAGTCCCGCCAACAGACCAATGCCCGTCGTTCCCCAAGACACTTCACCCGTCGCGGTGATTTGATCGGTCAGATCCTTTTCTGCACCAACTCCGATCCTGTCATTGCGTTCACGATCCCCTTTCCGGTGAACCGTTACCTGACCAAATCCCCAGGTCGTAAAAGAGTCATCAATCCGCTGCTCGATCCTAACGCCAACATCGGTCCTTGTTCCGTTGCCATCATCATAATCGCTGCCCGAAACCATGGAGTGCTGTACACCGGTACCGAGCGAAAATCTTTCGTTCAATGGAACAACCGTTTCGACCGAGGCCTCGCGCTTTCTAAACCCGTCACCGCGTTCGATTTCGTCATAACGGCCTGCGATCAGTCCCGTCTCGGTCGTGCCGACTTCCGCGAACGCTCCCCAAATTCTCTCGCCATAGTCATTGAACCGTCCTGGCGCATTGAAGCCGGCTTGGGCATCCTCGTAGTAGCCACCAATCTGGCCTTCGACTTCACCATCGGTGACATCGGCCAGATCAAGTACCCCTTTTGCCCGCCAGGCATGAGCCGGATCACCAGAGGAAATGTCTGCCGTATTCCCGAAAATGAAACCGCCATTCACCGAATAGCTGTCGGTATAGGCCCGGCCATGCGACCACGCCATTTCCGCCTCGAAATAGGAAGTCTCACTCAGCCTGAGCACAAGGTCGGTGCCATAAAGGGACTGATCTGCAAGTCCGGAGTTTTCCTGATACCCGGTCGCACCAAGACGCAGATGCTCGCCGAGCCAGGTTTGCGCCCGCCCGCCGACACTTACCCCGTCTATGTCGCCGGCAGCCGGGGTGTATTCATACTGAACCACCAGATAGAGCGGGTTTCCGCCGGTGCTTGAATCACGCACCGATGCGCTGGTAGCGGTATTGGAAGACAAGGGCTCGCGCAGCAGGACCACCCCTTGCAGGGCGTCAAAATCATAGTCGATCTCCGGGCGTAATACCCTGCGGTCCAGAACCAGCCCGCTGACGTGATCCCGCTCCTCAATGCTAACCTGTTCCGAACCGATTGACAGATCCTGGCGCTGCAGAAAGTAGATCGAGCCGCCGGTACCACGAAAGACATCTCGCTGCGGCAGTGTACCCGGCTGGGCGGCAAAACCCCTGACCTGGACATGAGGCTCACCAAACGAGGTGATAGTCCGACTTTCGATATTGGCATTACCACCATAAAGGCCACGTTCATAACGCGCCAATTCGGTACCATTGATCCGCACCTTGTGGTTGCCCCACATGACATGGCTGTTTCCATCTTCGATCTTTACGTAGAACTTCCCGGATGTAGGCGCATCCTCGATCGTCGTGGAATCATCCCCGTAAACTGGATAGTAGTCATCCGGATCCAATCGACGCAGCAATTGGCGCGGATCTTTCCGATCAAAATCCGAAAACAGCACATCAAGCTCGTCTTCCTGTGTATCTGCCGCTGCTGTGATCAGATATCGGCCCTTGATCTTGCCTTTGAGATAAAATGCCAGCCTGCCGTTTTGATAGACACTGTCATATTCGCCGGGTTCAACCGCCGTCAGCACTTCGCTATCGGTGCCAGTCTTCTTGCCCAGGGTCAGATCGGCTATACCAACGAAAAAGAACTCATGCTCGGGAATGGTTGCTTCCCGCTCATATTCCAGCACTGCCTCTCCGTTACCGTCTTCCAATACAACGTCGACCTGGTGACTTCCGGGCGGCAGGATCTGTGTCGCAACGAAGGAGCCCTCGCTGTCAACGGGAATTTCCTCCCCACCGACAAGCACAGTCTGGCCATTTGGCACGTTGCGGCCAAATACGGTTATGGTGCCTCCATTCAGAACTATGTTGGAATTGAAACTGCGATCATCGCCATATCCGGGCGTAATCGAGTCGTTTTTCGATGGAAATCCATCTGCTTCCTCACTTAATTTGATAGCAAGAGGACCGGTTTCGTCAAACCGGCCCTCCCGATCATAAACCCGAAGCGTGTAAGCGAGTTCTTCGGGTTCAAACCCCGTATTTTCACGCTCCCAAGCCGCATGTCCGGTGAGGCTCATGGGAACGATTGCCACGGGTGAGGCATCATCAAATGGTGTTTGTTTATCTACCCTCCTGTAAATTCGTACTTCTGCACGTTCAATCCAGGCGCCGTAATTCCAGCTGCCATAGAACTTGATTGGGGTGCCCGGCAGAAATTGCCGCCTTTCGGGCACAGTGGAAACATTGAGCTGTCGAACGATATCCAATCCGTCAAATTTGACCTGGATGTCGACATCCGAAGGATCTGGTCTGGAAACAGTCACAGCAGGCGGCGTTCCGGCAACTGGTTCACCGTCGACGGACAGGGATATCCCCGCCTCTCCTAGCTGATCTCCGGAATAGTCTGAGCGCTGGCGGTCGCCATCCAGCAGAAATTGAAGCGCATCGGCGCAGGCGCTGCTCGATTCGCACGCATCCTCAGCCGCTGCCGGTAGTGTAAGAAATGTTAAAAATCCAAGCGCAAATACTCCCGGAACCAAAGTTCCAGAAGCCCACAGTTTTCCCGATTGGAGGATTCCGCCCCTCCAGCCACCCCGGACATGCGCTAACATGCTGCCTAGGGTCGGCCGAAATCATTGAATTATGGTTAATAAAGCCCTTTTAAACATAGTTAACAAAAAGTGAATATTATTGTAATTTCAGTTGGTTAGCGCTTGATATTTGCTTACAGCCAAGCGTGTGAGCGTCTGCCCGCTCATGCCTCAAATCTACCGTGCAAAAACAAAGATTGCCCGGCCTTGGCAGGCAATATCAGACCATCATTTTGGTTTCAGGATTTGTGTCTCGATTTCGAGCCCAGCATCATTGCCACGCAGCTCCCAAACACGGCGTACAAGCAGACCTACAAGATCGATACGCTCGCGCGCCAATTGACCGCCTTGCCTGTCGAGATAGGTGATCTTGAGGCGCGACTGGCTGCCGCCAAGATCAGCAATCATTTGATCAATAACCTCAAGGGACACACGCTTTAATGTGGCTGTGCCAGGTTCAAATGACCTGTCATCCAGGGTCAATTCGAATGTACTCAATGGAGCAGCGCCAAAATTGATCTTTGATAACCTGCCTTGGGTGAGCCGAACGACCCGTGGGTTTTCTGTTGTAACCGTATAACCAGTTGGCAGCGTCCGATTATCGAGCTTGATGATGAAATTGGAGCCTATTTCAGCGTCGGGAATCATCGGACAGGTGATGTGATACCGTCCGACGCTGTCGGTTGTGACCAGAAGTCCTGCGACTGTGGCCAGTCGGACACCGGGCAGACCCGGTTCACCATCCTGGTAGTATCCATCGCGGTTCACGTCCTCAAATACCCTGCCAATGATATCGCTGCAATCAAACACCGGTTCTATTTCCAGGCGCACGACAGCCTCGCCAACATTCGAGATGATTTCCCCTGAAATCTCGTCCCTTGCGAACACCCGGTTTACAAATTCCGGCCCGGTCGCAGCCGCACCTGCCGCCAGCGACATGGTAATCGTAAGCGTACCATTTGCAGCTACCGATAGTCCTGACCAAGAGAGTTCCCGCTTGCCTACGTCTGGCTCGATTGCAACGCCGTCAACACGTGCGGAATCGGCAATGTAGGTAAACCCGGCTGGCATCTGATCTACAATTTCGAGATTTCCACGCCCGACATCCTGGGTGTTTTCAATGACCAGCGTGTAACCAATACTTTGCCCGCGGAGAACGGTACTCTGACTGGCTGTCTTCGATGCCTGCAGATCTGCCGGGCCTGAAACGGTGGTGATGTCGACCGCGATGTCATCGGTCGCCGGCCCAACGACACTGCTGTCGATTGGCGACAGACCGCTTGCATTCATCTGGTTTGTAAATGTTCCGCTTGGTGCACTGACAAGCAGCGTCAGATAGATCGTCACCGATTCCCCAGGTGCGAGATCACCCCCGGAAGTCAACAGCCCGATGTCGCTTTCACCGTTGAAAAACGGGTTGATTGCCGCACCAAATCCAGCCGGTGCTGAATTCAGGGAAACGGTAGATACCTCGAAGTTTCCGGTACCGAACACACTCGAAAGATCATCGGTAATCCGTATTTCGTCGACCTGTTCGGAACCTGTGCTTTCTGTAGTCAGCGAATAGGTGATCAAGGACCGGCCATCAGATTGGAGCGTCGGCCCGGAGACGATCTGTTTGTCGGCGCTCAGAAGCGGCGTGCCGCAAAGTCGCAGCGGAATATTATTGTTGAAGATCACCGGATCATCTGTTTCGAAATCAAATTCCAGATGAAATGGATTGAAGATCGCCGAAAAATCAGCGAGTTGACCAGTCGAACCCAGTTCGCCTGATCCAAGAACACCGGGATTATTAGGCAACAGACTTGTCGCATCGAGCGGTGGCAGCGGAAGTCGGTCAACACTTGGCGAGACGCCGGGTGGTGGCGTCGCCGTAAGCCGGTAGGTACCGGTTTCAGTTACATAGAATTGATATTGGCCGGAACTGCCATCCTGCACGATGACGATACCGTTGGAACTGCCAACACCGGACTGGACGCCGCCGCTAGTGAGGTTTTCGACCGATATCGACCCGCCGCTGATGATCTGACCATCGCCCTCACAGTAGAAATACCCGGTCG